>NZ_JBSXON010000064.1:0-72136 GCF_056859475.1 Halopseudomonas sp. L-58 | reverse complement strand
TGACGGGGAAGGTGCGCCTGGAGCACGCCAAATCGGGCTATTTCCATCGATTGGCGCCCTAAACGGGAAGTAAACGAGCGCGACCGCTGCTGCCAGAAGCAGTGGACGTAATCATCGCGGCGAATTTCAACAGGCTGCTAGCGACAAGTGACGGAACAGTTCACCAAAACCATCCACCTGCTTGTCCAGTAGCGGGACAACGGCCTGCGGCGTATTATCCCGCGCGGTAAACCCGGTGCCACCGGTCATCAACACGACCTGCACCTGAGCATCGGCGATCCACTGACACACAATGGCGCGGATTTGCCAGATGTCGTCGGTCACTAGCGCCCGCGCCTGCAGGTAATGTCCTGCCGCCTGCAAACCGGCAACCAAAGCATCTCCTGAGGCGTCATCAGCCAGGCTACGGGTGTCACTGATCGTTAATACGGCCAGGTTGAGGGGGACGAATTCAGAGCGGGACAGATGTACCATAGGGCTCTCTTGTAACGGGTAATTATCCTACAGCCTGCGCTGCTGTCCGGTCGTTTCCCATTCCCCCGTGGAGGTACACCGGAGGAGGTGCGACAAGCTGTCACCCGCCAGTTACCGGCGGAAAGAACGCCACCTCATCACCATCATTAATCGCCGTTTGCAACGAGCACAGCTCGCGATTACGGGCACACATCAGATTGCGCGCGGCCAGCGCAGTCCACTCGCCACCACGTTGCAGCAGGTGGCGGCGCACTGCATCGAGATTGGTCATCTCGGGATTCCAGTCCAACTGTTCATGCTCGCACCCAAAGCGCTCGCGCAGGCTGGCAAAGTAGTGAACCTCAAGCATCGCTATTTCTCCCGACAAATCACTGGATGCTAGGGCTGGGTGGACGGCAGAGACTTGATCTGTGTCAGGGCCGGCCCGCGCTGCTCGACTAGACTGGCCGAAAGCTCGCGTACAGGCACTCAAGCATGACCTATCTGTTGCTCAAGTTTGCCCACCTCAACGCCGCTGCTTTTTTTGTCGGCGGCGTTTTCTTCGAGGTTATGATCCTCAGCCGCGCGGCGCAGAGCCTAGATGATGCGCCGCGCCAACAATTGACCACTGCACTGGGGCAGCGTGCCCGGCAAGTGATGCACTGGGTGGTGCTGGTGCTGTACAGCGCCGGCCTGGTTCTAGCCTGGCGCTACCGCAGTGTTTTGGCCGACCCGCTAGCCAGCCACTTTGCCACCCTCCTGGCACTGAAAATCGCCGTGTCAGTGATCATTCTGCTGCATTTTGTCGGCGTTATAGTGCTGCTACGCACTGGCCGAATGCGGCCACAGATTTCCAGGCGCATTCATCTAAGCGTGCTGTGTCACATGCTGTTGCTGTTGTTTCTGGCCAAGGCCATGGTGCTGCTGTAACGCCTTGATGGCGGTCAATTAGCAGCCAGCCTGATGAACGGCAATCGCCGTCATCGAGCTTGCTTATCAAGCGACACAGGCAGGCGTAGGGTCTTTTATCAATCCAAGTGAAGGAGCTGTCCATGGACTTTCAAGCCAGCGAACGCAGTCAGACCTTAGGCCGACAGCTACAGGACTTTATCGACGCCCACGTACTGCCGCGGCACGCTCAGTGGCTGCAGGAAACCCGCCAGGCACCACCACCGGCCTCCTTTATGCCCGACCTCAAGGCCTTGGCCCGCGAAGAGGGCCTGTGGAACCTGTTTCTTCCAGCCGAGTCCGGCCTCAGCAACCTGGATTACGCGCCGCTGGCCGAAATCATGGGCCGCCTGCCCTGGGCCTCCGAGGTATTCAACTGCAACGCCCCGGATACCGGCAACATGGAGCTGCTGCATTTGTTCGGCAGCTCGGCACAACAGCAACAATGGCTGCATCCACTGCTGGCGGGCGAGATCCGCTCGGCCTTTGCCATGACCGAACCGGATGTTGCCTCTTCGGACGCCCGCAACATCCAGACTCTGATTCGCCGCGAAGGCGACCAATATGTGGTCAACGGGCGCAAATGGTTTATCACCAATGGCAACCATCCGGACTGCAAAGTGATGATTGTCATGGGCAAGACCGATCCCGATGCCGACGCCCACCGCCAGCAGAGCATGCTGCTGGTGCCAATGGACAGCGAGGGGGTCAGCGTGGTGCGAAACATCAGCGTACTCAACCATCACTCCCCGGAAGGTCATGCCGAAATTGTTCTACGCAACGTACGTGTGCCCTGCAGCAACCTGTTGGGCGAAGAAGGCGGCGGTTTTGCCATGGCACAGGCGCGCCTTGGCCCGGGCCGCGTTCACCATTGCATGCGCGCCATCGGCATGGCCGAGCTCGCGCTGGAGTTGATGCGCGAGCGCGCCCAGGAACGCCAGACCTTCGGCCGCTATCTGAGCCAGCACGCCAATGTTGGCGATGCTATCGCCGAGTCACGTATCGACATCGAGCAGGCACGCCTGCTTGTGCTGAAAACCGCCTGGCTGCTCGATCATGTTGGCGCCCGCGGCGCACGACGGGAAATCGCCATGATCAAGGTGGTGGTACCACGCATGCTTTGCCGCGTGGCCGATCGCGCGATCCAGGTCCTCGGTGCCATGGGGCTCAGCCCGGATACCCCGCTGGCCGACCTATACACAACCGGCCGTACGCTGCGCCTGGCCGACGGTCCAGACGAGGTTCACCTGCGCAGTGTGGCACGGGCGGAGCTGCGCATCGGCAGCGAGCAACGGGGCAGCAGCGCGGCCTGGCTGACCCCACCAACCTGATTTTAATCAAATTAAATCTATTTCATAGAAAATTATTATTGATTTGACATTAATCAAGGACGGCGACAAACTGACGCGGGTCACCTCCTGAGCCATCCCTGTTGTCAGAGCCGCCATGATCACCGCCGACCACCCTCCTCTCTGCACCGCCCGCACGCCTCACGGCGTAGGGCGTTGCGTGGTCGCGTCGGCAGCTCCGCGTACCGCGTCATGATCCTGCTGGTGGTCCTACTCACGCTGCTGTGGGGCGGCATCCTCTGCTGCCTGCGGTGCTTTATCGAGTCGACGCCCGACGACGCCGAGCGCAAATCGCGCTGACCCTCTGCGCAATACCCCGTTTTCACCTTTAAACAAGCGATACCATGACCGACACCACCGACGTGACTACCCACCACGCCCCGCGCCGCCTGACTGTTCTTCCGGGCCGGCAACTACACACCCGTCCCCGCGAGTGGGTACGTGCCGCCTGCGGAGCCGCGCTCGGACTGTTTTTCAGCGTCTGGCTATGCCAACTGGTCTTTGGTCCGGCAGTCGCCGTGCTGCTGATCGGCCCACTGGGGGCCTCCGCCATTTTGCTCTTCGCAGTCCCTTCCGGGGCGCTGGCCCAACCCTGGTCAATCTTTGGCAGCTACCTGATCTCCGCCCTCGTGGCTACCCTCGTCGCCCAGTTGGGAGGCCATAGCATCGAGATGGCTGCTGTGGCTGTCGCGCTATCGTTACTGGTCATGTTCGCGCTGCGTTGCCTGCACCCACCGGGGGGCGCAGTGGCGCTGTGCGTGGTGCTGGCCGGGCCGGCTCTCCAGGCGCTGGGCGAAAAAGCCGTGCTGCCGGTGATGCTCAACGCCCTCTCGCTGCTGGCCATTGCCCTGCTCTACAACAATCTGACCGGCGTACGATATCCCAAGCGACCGCAACCGCAGGTCGACCTGCACCACACCAGCGACCGCACGCCAGAGATGCGCGTGGGGTTTACCGATGCTGATCTGGATGCCGCGCTGAATGAATTTGGCGGCTTTGTCGACCTGACCCGCGAAGACCTGACGCAACTGATCGACAAGGTTGAGGCTTCAGCCTTGCGCCGCAGCATGGGTGCCATCCACGTGCGCGACATCATGTCCCGCGACCTGCGCTGCGCTACACCCGAGACGCGGGTGCGCGAAGCGCTGGATCTGTTGCACACGCACCGTTTGCGAGTACTGCCAGTGCTGGATGCAGAGCAGGCGCTGGTGGGGATCGTCAGCCTGACCGACCTGGCCAACTTTGTCGGCCGCAGCGGCAGCTTCCGGCTGCTGCGCCGCGGCGGCGGCGAAAAATCGCCCCTGAGCGAGGTCATGACCTCGCCAGTGATTGCCGTAGTACCCGACCTGCACATCACCCAGCTGGTGCCAATGCTCTCCAGTCAGGGGCTGCATTGTTTGCCGGTTGTTGAGCAGGGCAGGCTGGTCGGCATGGTGACCCAAACCGACCTGATCGCCGCGCTGCAACGCAGCATGTTGATGACTATCCGGGCCGGCGCTGATTGAAGGCCTAATCCCAGCGCTGTGACCAGTCATGGCTGTCTGTCGCGGCCTGACGCAGTAGCGTGATCGCCTGCTGCAGTTCCGCACTGTCACGCTCGCGAGAGTAGACCAGCCAGGTCGGGAAGCTGAATTCCGGTGCCCGGGGCACCCGCTGCAGCTGTCCACTGTCCAGATAGCTCTGCACCACCCGGGTACGAAAATAACCACTGCCGCCGCAGCTGAGCAGGTACTGCAGGGCCATCGGCCCCAGATTGAAGGTCAGTTCAGCCTTGGCCTTGTCCGGCAGGGCGCGATCATGCTGCTGGCGAAAGGCGTCCCCCCAGTCGATGTAGATATAGGGCTCGGGCTGGCTCGGCAGGCATACCTGAATCAGCTTCTCTTCCAACAGCTCCTCGACCTGCAGGCCCGGCCAGTAGCTTGGCTGGAACACCAGCGCCGCATCCAGCGTGCCCTGCTCCAGGCGGCGCTGCAGCGCCGCACCTTCGCCAACCTCGGTGTGCACCGCCTGACTGCCCTGCTCTGCCCGCAGCAAGCGCACCCAATGCAGCATCAGCGGATTGTAGAGGCTGGTTTCGCAGCCCAGGTGCAAGACGCTGTCGATACCACTGATCAACGGCAGGTCGCGCTGCGCCGCCTCCCAGGTCTGCACCAGTTGGTTGGCATAGGTAACAAACAGCTCACCGTCGCGGGTCAGCCTGGCGCCGCCGCGGTTGCGCACGAACAGGCGGCAATTGAGCTGCGACTCCAGACTCTGGATGCGCGCCGTCACCGCCGCCTGGGTCACGTGCAGCTGCTCTGAAGCAGCGATCAGACTGCCGCTGCGGACAACTTCAAGAAAGGTTCTGGCGAGGCTGATATCCATAAGTCGGGCTCATCCCAAGGAAGCTGGCATTGTGCGTCATCCACCGGCAGCGGCCAAGGGAAGCCCTGATCTCGGTCAATACGTCAGACAGACCAAGCCACTAAGCTGCGACCTTTTTTCGCAGGTCCCGATCATGCCCAATGCCCCCGAACTGCTGGCCCCGGCCGGCACCCTCAAAGCCATGCGCTACGCCTTCGCCTATGGCGCCGACGCGGTGTACGCCGGTCAGCCGCGCTACAGTCTGCGCGTGCGCGAGAACGACTTCCACAACCCGGAGGTCATGGCCGAGGGCATCAAGGAAGCACACGCACTCGGCAAGCGTTTCTATCTAGCCAGCAATATCGCGGCCCACAACAGCAAGGTCGCCACCTACCTGCGCGACCTTGAACCGGTGGTCGCCATGGGGCCAGATGCGCTGATCATGTCGGACCCAGGGCTGATCATGCTGGTACGCGAGCGCTGGCCGGAGCTGCCGGTGCACCTGTCGGTGCAGGCCAACGCGGTCAACTGGGCGACGGTGAAGTTCTGGCAGCAGCTGGGGCTGGAGCGCATCATTCTGTCGCGCGAACTGTCGCTGGAAGAGGTTGAAGAAATCCGTCAGCGCTGCCCGGACGTGGGCCTTGAAGTATTCGTCCACGGCGCGCTCTGTATCGCCTACTCCGGGCGCTGCCTGCTGTCCGGCTACTTCAACCACCGCGACGCCAACCAGGGCGCCTGCACCAACGCCTGCCGCTGGCAGTACGACGTGCAACCCGCGGTCGAAACCGCCGAGGGCAATATCGAGCCTCTGACGCAGCCGGTGCAACTCATCACCCAGCACGACAAGCCGGATGAGCCGATGGCCATCGAAGAAGATGAGCACGGCACCTACATCATGAACTCCAAAGACTTGCGCGCAGTGCAGCATGTCGAGCGCTTTGTGCAGATGGGGGTCGATTCGCTGAAGATTGAAGGCCGCACCAAGTCGCACTTCTACGTTGCCCGCACGGTGCAGGTGTACCGCCAGGCGATCGATGACGCGGTGGCCGGTCGCCCTTTCAATCTGGGCCTGATGGACGATCTGGAGAGCCTGGCCAACCGCGGCTACACCGAAGGCTTCTACCGCCGCCACCCACCCGGGGTGTATCAGAACTACGAGCAGGGTGCCTCGCGCATGACCCGCCACCAGTTTGTTGGCGAGCTGACCGGCGAAACCAGCGACTGGATCGAGATCGATGTAAAAAACCGCTTCGCCATCGGCGACCAACTGGAGCTGATGACCCCGCAGGGCAACCACAGCTTTGTGCTGGAAGCCCTGCAGGACCGTCACGGCAGCGACATTGAGGTGGCACCGGGGAACGGCCACCGAGTGCGTATTCCGCGCCCGCCGCTGACCGATCTGCGGTACGCGTTGCTGATGCGCTGGCTCGCGGCCTGAAGTAGCCTTGCCCGCCAGCAACCGGCGTGCGCCTGATCAGTCGCGCGCCGCTTTCAACAAGAGGCCGTACAGTTGATCCTTGAGATGGGCACGCTGCTTTTTCATCTGCTGAAAGGTGGTGTCCTCCACCGGCGACTCGCGCTTTTCCAGCCGCATGATCTCACGGTCAAGACTGGCATATTCGTTCAGTAGCTGCCTGAAGTGCGTATCAGCCTCGGCCAGTTGATCGATAAGGTCACTGTATTGCGGGAACTCCCCGTGCAGCTCGTGGTTCTCGATGCCCATTGTCTGTACCTCCATTGGTTGATCCTGACATACCCCATGAGCCTAGTAGATTAGTGCTCAAGCGCCCAACCAGCGCCAGGCAAGCACCACTGCAGGCAGCAGCAAGGCGGTCAGCACACCCAGCGCGCCCATCGCCAGCGCAGAAAAGGCCGCACATTCATCGCCCTCCTCCAGCGCCCGGGCCGTACCCACCGCATGCGCATTCATGCCGTAGGCCATGCCCCGCGCCGCCGGGTGATTGACCCCGGCGAGCTTCAGCAACGGCGGCAACATCACGGTGCCCAATACACCGGTCAACATCACCAGCACGGCGGCCAGCGCCGCCAGCCCGCCCAGTTGCTCGGCCAGCGGCATGGCAATCGGCATGGTCACCGACTTGGTCGCCAGGGTCATCAGCACCGACAGGTCTGCCCCCAGTAACCAGGCGGCCAGCAAGGTCAACACCACGCTGGCGCTCCCACCAACCAGCAGTGTCACCAGCACCGGCCAGAGATTGGCGCGAATACGCCGCAAATTCCGATACAGGGGCACCGCCAGCGCGACTGTGGTGGGCCCGAGCAACCAGGAGATAGGCACAACAGCTTCACGGTAGGCGGCATAATCCAGCTGCAACAGGCGGATACCGGCAATAATCAGCAGCATGGTAATCAATACCGGCTGCAGCACCAGCCAGCCGGTGCGTCGGTAGAGCCAGAGCGCAAACACAAACGCCGCCAGCGTCAGCGCGATGGCGGTCAGTGGCGCATGGACCACCTGCAGCAGCGCGTCAGTCATCTTCCCGGCTCCCGGTCATCAGCCGCTGCATCAGCACGCCGCACAGCGGAATGCACAGCAGCAGCGATACAACCAACCCCGCGCCAATCGCAGGCAGTTGCGCCAGCAGCACATCACCGCCGAACAGAATACCGGTCGCCGGAATCGCCAGCATCAGCGGCAGATAGCCAAGCAATGCCGCGCTCGCCTGCTCCAGCCACTCAGGAATCCGGCCAAGCAGCACCAGCAACGCCAACAGCAGCAGCAAGCCGATGACCGGCGCGGGCAGCATCGGCAACCAGACAGCCTGCAGCAACGCACCAACCGCCTGCATCACCACCAGCAAGAGCAGCCCCTTCAGCATGTGCTAGTCCGTCGACGAAACAGCGGCCGCGGCTCAATCGCCGAGCGCCCATAGAGCACGCTCATGCCGCTCAGCCCCTTGATGGCATCCTCGACAGACTTGTCCTCGCGCACGGCAAAGGCATCAAAGCCGCACTGGCGCATGTGGCTGAGCTGATCACGCAGCACATCCCCCACCGCGCGCAGTTCGCCGGTCCAGCCGATGCGGGTGCGCAGCAGGTAAGCCTGGCTGTAGCCACGGCCGTCGCGAAAGCTCGGGAACAGCACGGCAATCAGCGGCAGCACCGCCAGATAGGGTTGCAGCCGCTCGGCCTCGTCATCGGGTTGCAGGCAGACCGCGTCCGCGCTGGGCACAAGACCGCCGAGCACCGCCGCGGGCTGGCATTGCAGCCAGCCGTCCAGACTGAGAATCCGCGGTCCGGCAACCGTCTCTCCCTCCGTCAGCGCCAGCGACCAGCCGTCATCGCGGATCAACTCCGGCCCATGCTCAGTCAGCCTTATCAGATTGTTCATGCGCGCACCTCCTGCGCCGGATACACCCGCGCCTTGAACGGGGCGAGGCCGATACGCGCGACGGTATCGACAAAGCGCTCCGTGCCCTGCCGCTGCTCGCGGTACACCTCGGCCAGCTGGGCAATCACCTCGGGCACGTCCTCGGCACTGAAGGCCGGACCGATCACCTTGCCCAACGCGCTCTGCTTGCCCTGCGCCCCACCGATGGTGAGCTGATACCACTCGCTGCCGTTTTTATCAACGCCAAGAATGCCGATATTGCCAATGTGATGATGACCACAGGCGTTCATGCAGCCGGAAATGTTCAGACTGATCTCGCCCAGATCCTGCAGCAGCTCGGGGTCGGCAAAGCGCTGTTGAATCGCCTGCGCCACCGGGATGGACTTGGCGTTGGCCAGTGAACAGTAATCGCCGCCGGGGCAGGCAATCACGTCGGTCAGCAGGCCGATATTGGCTGTCGCCAGACCAAATGCGCAGGCCTGCTGCCAGAGCGCGTACAGGTCTGCCTTGGCGACATCCGGCAGCACCAGATTCTGTTCGTGGGCGACCCGAATCTCGCAGAAGCCAAAGCGCTCGGACATCAGCGCCACCTGCTCCATCTGCTCGGCAGTCACGTCACCGGGCGGCATGTCGGCACCCGGTTTGGTCGACAGCGTGACCGACACATAACCCGGCTGCTTGTGCGCATGGGTGTTGCGCTGCACCCAGCGGGCAAACCCGGCGTCGCGCGCCAGCGCGCTGCCAAATTCCAGGTCCACCGCTGGCTGCGGCGGGTAGCTCGGCGGCTGAAAACTGGCGGCGACGCGCTCATACTCGGCGCGGGTCAGCTCGGCGGGGCCATCCTTGATGTGCTGCCATTCGGCCTCGACCTCGCGGGCAAAAGCGTCGATGCCGAGCGCCTTGACCAGAATCTTGATGCGCGCCTTGTACTTGTTGTCCCGGCGGCCGTGGCGGTTATAGACCCGCAGCACCGCCTCGACGTAGGACAAAAGGTGCTGCCAGGGCAGCGCCCGACGGATCGGCTGCGACAGAATCGGCGTACGCCCCAGGCCGCCGCCGACCATGACGTCGAACAGCATCTCACCCGCGGCATCCCGGTACAGATAGAGCCCGATGTCGTGCATCATCACCGCCGCACGGTCTTCGCTGGCCGAGCACAGGGCAATCTTGAACTTGCGTGGCAGGTAGAGAAACTCCGGATTGATCGTCGACCACTGGCGCAGAATCTCGGCCAGCGGCCGCGGATCGAGCACCTCATCGGCCGCCACCCCGGCAAAGGCGTCGGTGCTGATATTGCGCACGCAGTTGCCGGAGGTCTGAATCGCGTGCATGTCGACTGCCGCCAGCCGAGCCAGAATGTCGCCTACCTGCTCCAACTCGATCCAGTTGAACTGAATGTTCTGGCGCGTGGTGAAGTGGCCGTAGCCGCGGTCGAAATCCCGCGCGACACTCGCCAGCGCACGCAACTGATCCGCCGACAGCGTGCCGTAGGGAATCGCCACCCGCAGCATGTAGGCATGCCGTTGCAGGTACAGGCCGTTCTGCAGACGCAGCGGCAAAAACTCCTCCTCGCTCAGCTCGCCGCTCAGCCGCCGGCTGATCTGATCACGAAACTGGGCGACCCGCTCGGCAACCAGCGCCCGGTCATACTCATCGTAGTGGTACATGCTCACCTCTCGGCAGGCGGCAGTTCCCGCAACCAGCAGGCCTCCCGCACAGGATCATCAGGGCGGCCACTATGCGGATGCAGCTGAGCCCATACCAGCCTCAGATCCTGCTAAAAAAACCGTATCAGTTGTACTGAAGACGCTGTTTTTCTTAAAGCGCAAGGCAACACCGCATGCGGTTGCGGTGCGGCTGTTGACCAAATACTTGAAGGATTGAGTGTGCACTGGGTTTCGTCCCGTTTACGCGGGCGAGTAGCGCAGGTTTGGCGGGAAGAAGAGCGGCAGCCTGTCTGAGGCTCGCAGAGCCGAGTTCTGCCGATCCCCGTCAAACCGAGCAACACAGCGAACCCGAAGGGCCGCGTAGTCGGGTGCCCCGGGGGATACAGGGAAGCGCTAACCCATTCCACATACCCTCTGACGTTCAAGCTGGGCTGCAATCAAGGCGTGGTTTTGAAGGCATGTCGGGACCTGTCGAGAGACCACAACGCAGAGTGCGGCCCAGCATGAACGCCCCGCAGGGCGGGCGCTCAAGCATGCATCTGCTGCGTTGCGCTGCTTGCCAATAGAACCACTATTGGCCGCACATCGCGCCTTGCATCTGCACGCTTGAGCACTCGCAGAGGGCATGCGGAATGGGCAAGCGCTTCCCTTGGGGGGCTGGGCAAGCAGCCCCCCTTGGCTCGCCGTGAACGCGAAAGGCTGATTCAGAAGCAGCCCGCGGGCCCTCGCCTGATGAAAGTCGGCAGGCAAACTAGAGACGCCTAAAGCTAGCCTTAGACGTTTTTGAGTCCTCGCAAAGCTTGCCGCCAGCGCCCACGAAAAGCATACGCGGACACGCCTTTGGCTTTGTCCGCACTACGCATCGTGCATGCGCAGAGAAGGCAAACACGCTGCGCCGGCCAGCGGAACGAGGCACCCATCTGACATGGTTATTTGCATCGAATCTGAATCTGTTACCGAAGCAGCTATCCCCGCATCATCGCCGCAGCCTGAAAATCCAAGAGCCCTGATGCCATGACCAGCCACATTCCCCTGAAAGACCTGACGCCCGCCCAGCAGGGCGGCCCCATTCATACCCGCAGTTTCAAGGGTCTGTACCGCAACCTGCGCCTGCTGGGAGCCGGCGCACTGATGCTGCTGTTCTTCGGTACCGCCTGGATCGACTGGAACGGTCAGCAGGCAGTGCTCTGGGACCTGGACAGCAAGCAGTTCCATATCTTCGGTGCGACTTTCTGGCCGCAGGACTTCATCCTGCTCTCGGCGACTCTGATGATTGCCGCCTTTGGCCTGTTCTTTATCACCGTGGTCGCCGGCCGGATCTGGTGCGGTTACAGCTGCCCGCAGAGCGTCTGGACCTGGATGTTCATGTGGGTGGAGAAAGTCACCGAAGGTGAGCGTCACCAGCGCATTCGTCTGGACGCCGCGCCCTGGTCGCTCAACAAACTGCTGCGCCGCGGCGCCAAGCACGGCCTGTGGCTGGCGATCAGCCTCGCGACCGCCATCGGCTTCGTCGGTTACTTTACCCCGGTGCGCGATCTGGTCGGCGATCTGCTGAGCTGGCAGGTTGGCGCGACCACCGCGTTCTGGCTGCTGTGCTTTACCGCCGCCACCTACTTCAATGCAGGCTGGCTGCGCGAGCAGGTCTGCGTGCACATGTGCCCGTACTCGCGCTTCCAGAGCGCGATGTTTGATGCCGACACCCAACTGGTCACCTACGACGCGGCGCGCGGCGAAACCCGCGGCCCGCGCAAGAAAACCAGCGACCCGGCCGCCGCAGGTCTCGGCGACTGCATCGACTGTACTGTCTGCGTGCAGGTCTGCCCGACCGGCATCGACATCCGCGACGGCCTGCAAATCGACTGCATCAGCTGCGGCGCCTGCATCGACGCCTGCAACGGCGTCATGGATCAGATGGGCTATGCGCGCGGACTGATTCGCTACACCTCCGAGCGCGCGCTGGCCGGCGGTAAAACACACTGGTTGCGCCCGCGCCTGGTCGGCTACGCCAGCGCCCTGCTGCTGATGATCGGCGGTTTGGTCTGGGGTCTGCAGGAACGCTCGCTGATCGATCTGGATATCAGCCGCGACCGCAGCGTATTCCGCGCCAACAGCAATGGCGACATCGAGAACATCTACACCCTTAAGGTGCTGAACAAGACCCAGCAGCCCCGCGAATACAGCATCAACCTGGAAGGCGCCGAGCGGTTCAACACGCAAGGTCTGGACAACATCCAGGTCGCCGCTGGCGAAACCCGCACGGTTGCCGTGCGGGTCAGCCGCCGCGATCCGACTACCGCCGCTGGCAGCGAGCCACTGCAGTTTGTGGTGCAGGACCTGAACGATGCAACGAGCAAGGTCAGCGACGAGAGCACCTTCGTCTCGCCGCCGGTGCGTTGATATCGCATGAGCGCGCTTGATGGCCTACAGTGGCGAACATCACCTTCAGAGTCGCAGGACCGGATGAAACGCTACGAAAAGCTGGCCGACGACATCGCCGAGCTGATCCGCACCGGGGTCATCGCGCCGGGCGAAAAGATCCCCTCGGTGCGGCACGCCAGCCGCACCTATGGGGTCAGTCCATCGACCGTGTTCCAGGCCTACTACCTGCTGGAGGATCGCGGCCTGATTCAGGCCAGACCCCGTTCGGGCTATTTTGTCCACGCGCTGGCCCGGCGTCAGTTGAGCGAGCCAAACATCAGCCCCTACGCGTCCAGCAGCGTCGATGTGGACGTCAGCGAACTGGTGTTCTCGGTCCTTGGCTCGCTCAAGGACCCGGAGATGGTCGCCTTCGGCTCGGCCTTCCCCAGTCCGGATCTGTTTCCGCTGGCGCGGCTGTCGCGATCGCTGGCCAGCAGCGCACGTGACATGAAACCCCACTCGGTGATTGCCGACATGACCGCCGGCAACCCCGACCTGCGCCGCCAGATCGCCCTGCGCTATATGGTCAGCGGCATGCTACTGCCGATGGACGAACTGGTGATCACCAATGGCGCGATGGAAGCGCTCAACCTGTGCCTGCAGTCGGTCACCCAACCCGGCGACCTGGTCGCCATCGAAAGCCCGGCGTTCTACGCCACCTTGCAGGTGCTGGAGCGCTTGCAGCTCAAGGCGGTCGAGATCCCGGTGCATCCACGCGAAGGCATCGACCTCGAAAGCCTCGCCGACAGCCTGCAGCGCTTCCCGATCAAGGCCTGCTGGTTTATGAGCAGCCTGCAGAACCCGCTGGGCGCCAGTATGAGCGACGCCAAGAAAAAGCAGCTGTATGCCCTGCTCAAGCAGCATCAGGTGCCGATGATCGAGGACGATGTCTACTCCGAACTGTACTTCAGTGCCAAGCCACCCAGACCGGTCAAAAGTTTCGATATCGACGGACTGGTAATGCACTGCGGCTCGTTCTCCAAGTGCCTGGCACCGGGTTATCGGGTCGGCTGGGTTGCAGCCGGGCGCTTTGCCGAGCAGGTCAGCCGGCTCAAGCTGATGACCACCATTTCCCCTTCAGTGCCTGCCCAGGCGGCCTTGGCCGACTACCTGCAGCACGGCGGCTACGACCGTCACCTGCGCAAGTTGCGTCACGCACTGGAGAGTCAGCAACGGGCCATGCTGGCCTCGGCAGCGCGGCACTTCCCCCGTGAGACCCGGGTCAGCCGCCCCAATGGCGGGTACTTTCTGTGGTTCGAGTTTCCCGGGCGGGTCGACTCGCTGCAGCTGTTCCAGCACGCGCTGGCGCAGGGCATCAGCCTGGCACCGGGGCCGATCTTCTCGGCCAACCGGCACTACCGCAACTGCGCCCGGCTGAACTACGGGCACCCCTGGGATGAACCCAGCGAACAGGCCATGGCCACACTCGGGCGACTGATCGCCGCCTTCTGAGCCGCTGCGACAGCCAGCCGCAGTGCACCGGGGCGTCACACTGACCCAGAGCAATGTTCATTAAACAGGTCAGGCGCAGACTGGTGGCCTTTGTTCCCAGGGAGACGCTGCGCATGAACTGCGATATTGCCATTATCGGCGCTGGCCCAAGCGGCCTGTGCATGGCCCGCGCACTGGCCGAAAGCGGCCTGAACATCGTATTGGTCGAGCGCCAGAGCGAGGCCAGCCTGGCCGACCCGGCGTTCGACGGCCGCGAGATTGCCCTGACCCATGCCTCCCGGGCACTGCTGGAGCAGCTCGACATCTGGCCCCGGTTGCCAGTTGAGGACGTAGCCCTGCTGCGCGATGCCAAGGTCATGAACGGCCCGTCACCCTTTGCCCTGCAGATTCAGGCACGCCACGCGGGCTCTGATCACCTCGGTCATCTGGTTGCCAACCGCGCCATCCGGCAAGCCGCCTGGCAAAGCCTGCAGGCGGTCGGCGGAGTGCATCTGCTGTGCGACACCCGGCTGCGCCAGGTGCATCAGCATAGCGGCGGCGTCGAACTGCTGATGAATAACGGTACCCGGCTGGAAACCCGCCTGCTGATCGCCGCCGACAGCCGCTTCTCGGAAACCCGAAGGATGCTGGGTATCGGTGCGCAGATGAAGGACTTCGGCAAAAGCATGCTGGTCTGCCGCATGAACCATGAAGCCGATCACCAGCAGGTTGCCTGGGAATGGTTCGGCTACGGTCAGACCCTCGCCCTGCTGCCGCTCAACGGCAAGCAGTCCTCGGTGGTAGTTACCCTACCGCCAAGGGAAATCGAGCAGCTGCAGCAGCTTGATCCGCAGGCGTTTGCCCGCGAAATGGAGAGCCTATTTGCTCACCGGCTGGGTAATATGGAGCTGGTCAGCGAACGCCACGTCTATCCGCTGGTCGGCGCCTACGCCCGCCGCCTGACGACTCACCGCGCCGCGCTGATCGGCGACGCCGCAGTCGGCATGCACCCGGTTACCGCCCACGGCTTCAACTTCGGCCTCGGCAGCGTGCAACGACTCAGTCGCCTGCTACTCGAAGCTCACCAACTGAACCGCGATATCGGCTCGATCGCCCTGCTGGCCCGTTACGAGCGCCAGCAGCGACTGGCTACCTGGCCGCTGTACCAGGCGACCAACCTGCTGGTCGAGTGCTACACCAATGACCATCTGCCGATGCGCCTGCTGCGAGGTGCGGCGCTACGCGCTGCCCAACAACTGGCACCGCTCAAGCGCGGCATTGCGCGACACCTGACCGCAGGCAACTGAATGGCAGATGATCTAAGCTGACGTTTGTCATTATCGATGAGTGGACCTGAGTCATGTTGCTGATCGAACTGGGAACGCTGCTGATCGTCGTGGGTACCTATGTGGCGATCCATCTGTGTCTGGCCAACTACCGTGACAACGAGCTGGAACAGGCCGCGCAACTGCCGTTTGCCGAGGAGCCTGACCGCCTTGACGCCTGATGCGGCAATAAGCCACAGCCGCCGCAGCTCTGCGCCGGGGCACCGGTGCTAAAATTGCGCGCATGAATCTGACCCAAGACAACCGCCTTTCACTCACCCTGGTGCTCTACCTGTGCACCCTGGTGAGTCTGCTGACCTGCGGCTTCCACCAGGGTCAGATGAGCGGGCAGCATCTGAGCGGCGCCGGGGTGGTGTTCTGCAACCTCGGCAGCGACAGCCTGGGTGTGGATCTCGACGATCAGAAGCAGCACCAGATGAGCGACCTGCAGGCCGGCTGCCCGCTGTGCTCTTCCATCGGCCACGGCAGCGCGGTGGCCATGCATGGCTGGTCGCTCGACTACCTGCCCGCCAGCCCGGCCAGTGCGCCACCCAGCGGCCAATGGGCTCGCCCGCCTCCGCGCCATATCTGGCCCTCAATCAATCCCCGCGCCTCACCCTCCCCGCTCGACGCTGCGTCCCGCGCCGTCTGAGCCCGCCTGCGGCCACCGGCCGTGCGTTGCGTCACACCCCACAACACCCTGATCTGATTTCGGCCCGGCGCCGACTGCGCCGCTTTGGCCACTGTGTGGATGACAACAATGCAACACGCCAACCGTTTTACCCGAACTCCTGTCAGCCTGCGCTGGCAAGCCGCCTTCGCCCTGCTGTTCACCAGCCTCGGCGCTACCGCCCAAAGCCACGAAGGCCATGACCATGAAAGCAGCAACGCTGCGCTGCAACTGGCGCCCGTGGTGGTGACCGCCGTTCAGCAAAGCTCGCCGCTGACCATCGTTGCCGACCCCAAGGACGCCCGCCAGCCGGTGCCCGCCAGCGATGCCACCGACTATCTGAAGACCATTCCCGGGTTCTCGGCGATTCGCAGCGGCGGCAGCAACGGCGACCCGGTCCTGCGCGGCATGTTCGGTTCGCGCATCAACCTGCTGGCCAACGGCGGCCAGATGATCGGCGCCTGTCCCAACCGGATGGACGCGCCCAGCTCCTACATCGCACCGGAAACCTACGACCGCCTGACCGTCATCAAGGGTCCGCAGAGCGTACGCTGGGGGCCTGGGGCTTCGGCCGGCACCGTGCTGTTCGAACGTGAGCCGGAGCGTTTCGAGGAGCCGGACAGCCGCGTGCATGCCAGCGTACTGGGTGGCAGCAATGGCCGCTTCGACAAGCTGCTCGATGCCGCCATCGGCAACCAGAACGGCTACCTGCGCTTCGCCGGCAACGACGCCCAGTCCGACGATTACGAAGATGGCAACGGCGATACCGTGCCGTCGCGCTGGAGCAAGTGGAACGGTGATATCGCCGCCGGCTGGACGCCCGATGCCGATACCCTGCTGGAATTCAGCGCCGGCAAGGGTGACGGAGAAGCGCGCTACGCCGGGCGCGGCATGGACGGCACCCAGTTCGCTCGCGAAAGCCTTGGCCTGCGCTTCGAGAAACTCAACCTCGGTCAGGTCAGCAAACTGGAGGCGCAGGTCTACTACAACTACGCCGACCACATCATGGACAACTTCCGCCTGCGCAGCCCCGATCCGACCAGCATGATGCCGATGCCGATGGCCTCGCAGGTGGATCGCCGTACCCTCGGCGGACGCCTGGCGCTGAGCTTCGACTGGGACGCGGTCGAACTGGTCTCCGGTATCGATGCCCAACGCAGCGAGCACCGTGCCCGCAGGTCCAGTTACAGCATGATGACCGGCTATACCGATGCGGACGAGTTCGCCTGGGAAAAAGACGCAGTCATGCACAACTACGGACTGTTCAGCGAAGCCACCTGGCACCAGAGCGACCTGACCCGCTGGATCGGCGGCGCACGGCTGGACCGCGCCTCGGTCAAGGACTACCGGGTAGGTATTCGCAACATGATGGGCATGACCACGCCCAACCCGACCGCCGGCCAGAGCCGCAGCGACACCCTGCCCAGCGGCTTCGTCCGTTACGAACAGGATCTGACCGCCCTGCCGGCAACGGTCTACGCCGGCCTCGGCCACGCCGAACGCTTCCCCGACTACTGGGAACTGTTCTCGGCCAGCCTGGCGCCAACCGGCGAGCTGAACGCCTTTGACGGCATCGAGCCGGAAAAAACCACCCAGCTGGACGTCGGTATCCAGTACCAGGACGCACGCCTGCAGGCCTGGGCATCGGCCTACGCCGGTCAGGTCGACGACTTCATCCTGTTCCGCTACTCGACCATGATGGGCATGCGCCGCAGCCAGGCCTACAACGTCGACGCCCGCATTGCCGGTGGCGAGTTGGGCGTGGCATACGATCTGACCAGCAACTGGAAGACCGACGCCACGCTGGCCTACGCCTGGGGTGAGAACCGCAGCGACGGCCAGCCGCTGCCCCAGATGCCGCCGCTGGAAGCCCGCCTGGGCCTGAGCTACGAGCAGAACGACTGGAGTGCCGGCGCACTCTGGCGACTGGTCCGCGCGCAGAATCGGGTGGATGAAGGCGCCGGCAACGTGGTCGGTCAGGACATCGGCAGCAGCGCCGGCTTTGGCGTGTTCTCGCTCAACGGCGCCTGGCGCATGACCGAGCAGATGAAGCTGAGCGTGGGTGTCGACAACCTGTTCGATAAGGCCTACGCCGAGCACCTGAACCTGGCCGGCAACTCGGCATTCGGCTTCCCCGCCGACCCGGTTGCCATCAACGAGCCAGGCCGCTCGCTCTGGGCCAAGGTCGATTTCGACTTCTGACCCGCGCCCGTTCTGCGCTCGGCCCAAACCGCGCGCAGAACGGCGTCCTCAGTCGCTCAAAAGCAGGGATCAAGGGTCAGCAGCAGACGTTGCTGACCGTCCTTCAGGGCCGGACTGCGGTGCACAATACCGCGCTCTTCGTTGCCCACCCAACCGCTGCCCTTGAGCAGCGCCACATCCCCACAGCCCAACTGGCGAATAGCGCCAGGCTCGCGCACTGGATCAGGCTTGCCCAGATCCGGCACCCCGAGACCGCCACGCTCAACCGCCGAATCCGGCAACCACTCGCTGCCGGGGCCGAGGTAGGTGGTCACCAGTCGCACCGGCAGGTTGTCGCAGTGAAAGCGCGGACACATCGCCTTCTCCAGCATGCGCAAACGCACCGCCACCCGTTCGACACCAAACAGGCAGGCCGTCGCTTCTGCCAGCAGCTGCAAATCCGCAACCAGTGGCCCTGCCTGGCCTGGCGCCGGCAACTGCGCCGCCAGCTCACTGGCCAGCGTCTCGCCGGGAATACCTAGCCAGGCCGCCTGCCAGCCACCGCTGCCGCCTTGCGCCAGTACACTGCTGCGCAGCGCCGGCCCGAGGCGTCGCTGCATGACCGCAAGACTTACCGCTTTCTCAAAGATCGCTGCCAATGCTCCGAGATCACTTCCCATCGCCCAGTGCGCGGGCTCTGTCATCAGCGCGGCATTCATGGGTGCGCTCCTGCCGACGCGACCGCATCATGCGGATGCAGACTTTCGATATGCCGAACATGGACCGCGGCATGCTGTGCACCGGAAGCACTCAACGCCGCCCCCAGCCGCCGGGCGGCGTCCTCGACGAACATCAGATTGGCCCCATTGAGCGCGGCAAAGGCCTGCTCGTCAGCGCGCTTGACCGCAGTCTGTACCGGGGTCGCCAGCGCCTGCTCAATCCGGTCGATCAGCGCCAGCAGGCCCAGGCTCTCCTCTGCTGCCTGCAGGTCGACGGCAACCTTGGCTTCGCTGCGCTGGCTGTGCGGCGTTGCCAGACTCCCGTTGCGCCCAAGCCATTGGCTTACCGCCACCGGATCGAGCTGCTGCCGACCGGCAAAAGCTTTATCAAAAGCGCTGACCAGCAACTGCCGGCTGAGGGCAGCCGAGCACGGACAGGTTGAGGAATAGCTGACCGTCAGCTCGGCACGCGCCCTGAAACGGCCCTCAACCAGCGTCGCCTCCAGCTTTACCGGGTAGGCTTTCCAGCCCGACAGCTGCGGCGTAACCAGCGCCGGTCGCCGACACAGCAGACTGAACTGCAGTACCAGCCGTGCATTGCGACTGCCGCAATCGGCATGGCTCTCGACCATTGCCTGCAACAGCGCCTGCAGCACGGTCGGCGCCAGCGCCCGATCCTGACCCAACCGGTCCAGCAAGGTGTAGAGGCGCGACATGTGGATACCCTTGACCTCGGGCCGCGGCAAGTCCACCTGCAGATCGGCACGGGCATGAACCGTCTGCCGCTGGCCGGTCTCAATCAGGGTAATCGGCAGATCAATCCCCTGCATACCAACCCAGTCCAGCGCGGCAGGGTCAGAAGACAGGTCACTCAGAGAAACATCGGGCAGTGCAGCGGTCATCGGCGAGTTCCATCAGCAGGCACATAAAAGAATGTTAAGAATGCATTATTGTTACGTTATAACAAATAAATACACCTAACAATCCGTGCACAGCCCCCGCGCGAGCAAAAAGAAGCCCGGCTGATGCCGGGCTTGGGATGCCAACGCGTGTGTGTGCTCCACCGGGCGCGGGATCAGACGTCGCCGATATCGCTGGCGTCGTGCCGTTCAGCCACCTGCAGGGCTTCGTCGCCCCACACGCGGTTGACCCGTCGACCACGCTGCACGGCGGGCCGCGCGGCGATCTCGGCCGCCCAGCGGCGCACATGTTCGTACTCGTGCACCGAGAGGAATTCGGCAGCGTCGTACAGAGCGCCTTCAACCAGCACGCCGTACCAGGGATAAATCGCGATGTCGGCGATGCTGTATTCGTCGCCCGCCATGTAACGGTTGTCGGCCAGATGGCGATTGAGCACGTCCAGCTGGCGTTTCACTTCCATGGCGAAGCGATTGATCGGGTATTCGAACTTCTCGGGCGCGTAGGCGTAGAAATGGCCGAAGCCGCCGCCCAGATATGGCGCCGAGCCCATCTGCCAGAACAGCCAGTTCATCGCTTCGGTGCGCTTGCCGTGATCCGTTGGCAGCAGCGCGCCAAACTTTTCGGCCAGATACAGCAGGATGGAGCCGGACTCGAATACCCGGGTCGACGGGTTGGTGCCGTGATCCATCAACGCCGGAATCTTGGAGTTGGGGTTGACCTCAACAAAGCCGCTGCCGAACTGGTCGCCCTCGTTGATGCGTACCAGCCAGGCGTCGTACTCGGCGCCGCTGTGACCCAGCGCCAGCAGCTCTTCAAGCATGATGGTGGCCTTGACGCCGTTGGGCGTGGCCAGTGAGTACAGCTGGAACGGGTGCTTGCCGATCGGTCGATCCTTGTCATGGGTCGGGCCGGCAATCGGGCGATTGATGCTGGCGAACTTGCCGCCGTTCTCGCTATCCCAGGTCCAGACCTTGGGTGGTGTATAGCGGTTGTCACTCATGCGATGTCTTCCTGTGTTCTGAAACCAGACAGCAAAGGGTAGTCGACAGAGCATGTCGAGCCGGGCACAGCAGGTCAATGCCGAATTCTCGCGCAGCGATGCCCGGAACTGCCGCCGCATTCCACCAACTAGAACATCAGCCGGGCACCAAAACCCACCAGCAGCGCACCAAATGCCCAGCGCTGCAGCTGTTGCAGGCGCGGCCGCTCGCGCAACATGCCCCCCATCAGCTTGCCGCCAGAGACGTAAAGCAGGTCAAAGCACACGCCGACCAGCAGCACAATCAGGCCCAGGAGCGTGAACTGCAGCGCGACGCTAGCGGTCTGCGGGTGAATGAACTGTGGCAGCAGCACCGAACAGAACAGCAGCGCCTTGGGGTTGCTGATGTTGGTCAGCAACCCGCGCCGGAACGCCGCGAGCGCGCTCCGCGAACGCTTGGCGCAAGCGTCCTCCGGTACCAGCGATGACGCCCGCCAGATCGAGATGCCAAGCCAGATCAGATACCCGGCGCCAAACAGCCGTACCGCGTTGAAGGCCCAGGGGGCCGCCTGTAGCAGCGCCGCCAGCCCCAACCCGGCCAGCGCCACGTGGGCTGCGCGGGCCAACGCCAGCCCGGCAATGGTTGCAGCGCTCTGTAGCCGCGAATGGCTCGCAGCGGTCTGCAAGAGCAACAGCATGTCCGGCCCCGGCACCAGATAGGCCACCGCCAGGACACCCACAAACATCCACAATTCCGTCATCTCAGGCGCGCTCCGGCCGTGTCATCTCTCAACAACTATCCTAGGGCCGAATGGCGATACAGGTCATTGCGAGTTAGTGCGCCAAAGTTTTATTTATTGGCATAAACTGCCAGTGAAAACCCAAATAAGTTGAGAATATGCCAATGCAATTGGATAACCTGGACAGACGCATCCTCGACGCCCTGCAGCGCAATGCCAAACTGAGCAACGTGCAACTGGCCGAAGAAGTCGGCCTGTCTCCTTCGCCGTGTTTACGCCGCGTGCGTCTGCTGGAAGAGGCAGGCGTGATTCGTGGCTACCACGCGCAGCTGGATCGCAGCAAAGCGGGCCTTGGGCTAACGGTGTTTGTTGGGGTAAAGGTCGAGCGGCACCACGACGCGTCGGCCAACGCCTTTCGCGCCGCGGTGATTGATTTGCCGGAAGTGATTTCCTGCCACGTGGTGTCAGGCGAGTCCGACTTTCTGCTGCAGGTGGTACTGCCGGACCTGGCATCCTACGAGGAATTTCTGTTCAGCGCCCTGCTCAAACTCCCTGCGGTCAGCGACATCCGCAGCAACTTCGCCATCTCGACCGTCAAGTCGCAGACGGCGCTGCCGCTGGATCATCTGCCGCAGGGCAGCCTGAGCTGACCTTCGTACTCAGGCGACGTCTTCGATGCCGGTCTCTTCGCGCCGGCCGTAACGCTCGGCCAGTACCGCGCAGACCATCAGCTGAATCTGGTGGAACAGCATCAGCGGCAGGATCAGCGTACCCAGTGCGCCGCCGGCAAACAGCACCTGCGCCATCGGTACACCGGTCGCCAGACTCTTCTTGGAACCGGCAAAGATGATGGTGATGCGGTCTTCAACGTTAAAGCCCAGTCGGCGACCCAGCCAGGCGGTCAGCCCCAATACCAACGCCAGCAGCAGGCAGCAGGCGACCACCAGACCCAGCAGCTCGGTCAACGGCACGGTTTGCCAGATACCCTCAACTACCGCGTGACTGAACGCACCAAACACCACCAGCAGGATCGAGCCCTGATCCACGCTCTTCAGCCAGCCCTTGTTGCGCGCCACCCAGTCGCCGATCCAGCGACGGGCAATCTGGCCGGCAATAAACGGCAGCAGCAGTTGCACCACAATCTTGCCGATCGCATCCAGGGTATTGGAGTCACCGGCCTGCGCGCCCATCAGCAGCAGCACCAGCAACGGCGTGACAAAAATACCAACCAGGCTGGAAGTCGCCGCGCTGCAGACCGCCGCAGCGACGTTGCCGCGGGCAATCGAGGTAAAGGCAATCGCCGACTGAACCGTTGCCGGCAGGGCGCAGAGGAACAGGATACCCAGATAGAGCTCATCCCCTACCAGCGGCACCAGCGCCGGTTTGAGCAATACGCCCAGCAGCGGAAACATGATGAAGGTGCAGGCAAATACCAGCAAATGCAGGCGCCAGTGGGTCATGCCGGCAATGATCGCCTCACGCGACAGCTTGGCACCGTGCATAAAGAACAGCAGCGCGATGGCGGCATTGGTCAGGCCATCAAAGGCGACAGCAGCCTGCCCGTGCACGGGAAACAGGCTGGCGGCAATGACGACAGCAATAAGGCAGAGGGTCATGTTGTCAGGTAAAAAGCGTGGGCGTGCCATGGCAATGTCTCGTTTTTCGTTATCAATGTTGCGACGTGCAGGGGAGGAGTTTACTGTCTGGACCAACGACCGACTAACGCGATTGGACAGCACAATGTCGACAAACGGACAAAAGCGCCTGAATCACCGTGCCGTACCCGATCTGCCCGCCCTGCCGCGGCCGTTGTATGCTCGCAGCGAATCGCTGCAACGCGGCACCACCACGCTCTGGCATAGCCACCCGTGGGCACAGCTGTCCTACGCCATTTCCGGCGTGCTGTCGGTGCATACCCACAGCGGGCGCTTTCTGGCCCCGCCGCAGCGGGCGATTCTGGTGCCGCCCGATCTGCCCCACGCGGTCATCAGCTCGCCCGACACCGAGATGCGCAGCCTCTACATCGAGCGCGACGCCATGCCGTGGCAGGCCGGGCAGTGCGCGGTGCTGGAGATCAACCCGCTGACCCGCGAACTGATCAACCAGTTCGGTCGCATTCCGGTCGAGTACGACGAGAGAGGTGCCGACGGGCGACTGGTCGCGGTATTGCTCGACCAGTTGACCGCCGCCCGCGATACCGGCCTGTATCTGCCCTGGCCGGATGACTCACGTTTGCAGCAGGTCTGTCAGGCGCTGTTCGACAACCCGGAGCAGGGCCTGACGCTGGGCGACTGGAGTCGGCAGCTGGGCTGTTCCGAGAAAACCCTGACCCGCCTGTTCCAGCGCGACACCGGCCTGAGCTTCCGGGCCTGGCGCCAGCGTTTGCGTCTGCTCAGCGCCTTGCCGATGCTGGAACGCGGCGAGCGGGTCACCGACATTGCGCTGGCCTGCGGCTACGACTCCACCTCGGCCTTTATCGCCGCCTTTCGCACGCAAATCGGCATGACGCCCAGCCAGTTCGCCAGCCACCAGTGATACTCAGCGGCGGACACTGACAATCTGCTTCCGACTATCAGCGTCCTGAATACCGCGCTCACTGAGCGCGCATCCTGCGCCGCCGAAGGCCCGTTTAGAGCGCGCCTCCGGGAATCAGCGTAAGATCAGTCCCAGTCCATTGGCACCGCGTTGATCCCGGACAATATCAGCCCGCTCGACAGCCCCCAGTATCCACCTAAGCTGAGGAAGGACGATTGCGTCCAAGCGACAACAACATCCCCCAGAGGAATGCTTATGAACTTCAAGAATCCGGTCATGATTGCTGCTCTGACCATGGCAGCACTGTGCCCGCCGGCCTTCGCCACTTCGCCCACTCCGCCCCCACCGTCGGCCGAACCAGGTTACGAACAGCAGGCAGCCAGCGCTGCCCAACTGCTGCAAAAGGCGATTGCTGCCTATCGCGAGGAAGGCAACGCGGCTTTTGCCCGTTTCAGCCGCCAGGGCGAATTTATCGATGGCGACCAGTACGTTTACGTGGTCGACGAGAACGGCTACATGCTGGCCAGTGGCGGCCCGTCGGCGGCCCTGATCGGTCGTGATATCACGCCGCTGCTGGACCCGGAACTGAAGGAAGCATTCAACTCGGCTCTGCAGGCACCGGAATCAGACACGGTGTCGAGCGCCGAATACCGCTGGATGAACTGGAACGACGGCAAGGTGGAACGCAAACAGGTGTTCTATCAGAAGGTCGACGGCAAGACCTTCGCCGTTGGCTATTACCTGCCACGTTCCAGCGAAGCTGCTGCCAAGGCACTGCTGGATGACGCGGCTGCCGCGATCGCAGACGATGCTGAGGCTACCATCGCCCGAATCAATCGACTGGACCCCGAGTTCAACCGGGACGACCTGTATGTATTCGTGGTGGATATGGACAGCATGAGCATGGTGGCGCACGGCTACAGCCGGCGTTTGCTCAACATTCACTTCCCGGATCTGAAAAACCGCGACGGCCTGCGCGTCGGCCAACAGATTCTGGATGCTGTTGAGGCCGGTGAAGACAGCGTCACCTACACCTGGCCCAACCCGGTAACCGAGAGGCCGGAAGAGAAGAAGACCCTGATCCGCAAGGTCGGCAACTATCTGGTTGCGGTGGGTTACTACCAGGAGCCGGTAACCGAGTAAGCCTGACAGGCTGGTGGCGCCCGCCATCAGCCTGCTTGCAGCTAGCGCAGCTGACTGTCCTTGCTGGCGCTGCGGTTATAGCCGGAATCGAACCGGGCGTCTTTCTCCTGCTCTGCCTGACAGGCCAGACACAGGCGCACACCCGGCAACGCCTGACGACGACGCTCGGCAATCGGCTCCCCACAGTGTTCACAGTGACTCAGACTTTCGCCCTTGGGCAAATCCTGCCGGGCGCGCTCGACAGCGGAATCGAGTGTCGCGTCGATCTGCTCCTGTACCGCTCCGTCCTGTGCCCAGCCACTGGCCATGATGCCTCCCGCTTTACTCGTCGAAAGCCGCTTGCAACAACAATGGCAGCACTTCGCCGGCCGCGCCAGCCAACAGCCATTCATGCTGACCACCCAACGCCTGCGGCTGCGGGTTGACGTGAACCACGGCCGCCCCGGCCTGCAGCGCAATTTCCGGCACCTGCGCAGCTGGATAGACCACGCCGGAGGTGCCAACCGAGAGCAGCAGATCACAATCAGCCGCCGCCGCAAAGGCCGCTTCGAGCGCATCGACCGGCAGGCTCTCGCCAAACCAGACCACGCCGGGCCGGACCAGACCGCCGCACTGCTTGCAACGTGGCGGCGCAAGACGCCGACCTTCGGCAGGTTCTAACGGTGGTTCGGGCGGCATGCTGAATGGCGAAGCACACCGACTGCACCGCGGCTGATGCAGGCTGCCATGCAGGTGCAACGCATCGGCACTGCCGGCGCGCTCGTGCAGGTCGTCCACATTCTGGGTGACCAGCGTCAGCTTCGGCACCCGCTTTGCCAGCTCGGCAATCGCCAGATGGCCCGGGTTGGGCTGAGTGCTCAGCACCTGCATGCGCCGCCACTCGTACCAGCCCCAGACCAGCTCCGGGTCATCCTCGAAAGCCTCGGGCGTTGCCAGGCGCATGGGATCAAACCGCGACCAGAGCCCGCTCAGCGCATCGCGGAAGGTGGCAATACCGCTCTCCGCCGACACCCCGGCACCGGTGAACACCACCATATGCTGCGCATCACGCAGCCGCGCCAGCAAGCCCTGATCAAACGTCATCACCGCGCCTCCATAACCAGTTGCCGTCATCGTGCACCAGGGCGGAGTCAGTCGGCAAATACAAAGCCGGCCAGCGGTACGCCCATCGCAACCTGATGAAAGTCAGCGCGACCGGGGCTGTCAGCAGCAGCGCCTGCCACCACATGCAGCGGCAGCAGATGCTCGGCATCAGGGTGTGCCAGCAGAGCGCCCGGCGCCTGCTGCCAGTCAGCCAGCGCAGCATCGCGCTCGGCCTGCGGCAGCACGATCATGTTCTGCAGCCAGCGATCAAAGGCTTCGACCGCCGGCGCCGGCGTCGCCAGATTGGCGCGCATCAGCGGGATATTGTGAAAGCTCATGCCACTGCCGACGATCAGCACACCCTGCTCGCGCAGCGGCGCCAGCACGCGGCCCAACTCCAGATGGGCCTGCGGGTCCATATCGGCCCGCAGCGACAACTGCAGCACCGGCATATCGGCCTCGGGCCGCACCAGCTTGAGCGGGATAAAGACCCCGTGATCAAACCCTCGACGGTGGTTGAACGCAGTATCGAAACCCGCTTTGCCCAGCAGCTCGGCGACCTCAGCTGCCAGCTCCGGCGCGCCCGGCGCGGGCCAGGTCAGCTGGTAGGTGTGCGGCGGAAAGCCGTAGTAGTCAAACAACAGGCCGGGGGCGGCCTGAGTATTCAGGGTAAAGACCGGTTCTTCCCAGTGGGCAGAGATCACCAGCAGGGCGCGGGGAGCCACATTCAGGCTCGGCAGCAGATTGCGCAACCAGGCTTCCATGCCCTGCCAGGTGTCGGCCGGTTCCCACTCCATGAAGAAGCAGGGACCGGCGCCATGGGGAAGAAAGACCGTCGGCAGTCGATTGGCAGACATCATTCGTCCTCCATCCGGTGAATGATCAGATACGCAGACCCAGGCGGGCATCCAGGGAGAAACGATCACCACCGCGCAGGAAGATACCGAAGGCAGTCATTGCCCACAGCAGCGGGTATTCGATTCCGCCATTGGTCCAGAAGAAGCCATTGGCCGTGTGCACAGTCAGCGCCACCCCAAGCATGAAGGTGACCGCCAGCGCTGCCGGACGGGTCAGCAGGCCAAGAACCAGTGCCAAACCACCAAAGAACTCGACCAGGCCGGCCAGCAGCGCAAACAGAATCCCGGGTGACATGCCCAGCGAACCTTCAAAGAACTGGCCGGTTGCTTCCAGACCGTAGCCGCCAAACCAGCCAAACAGCTTCTGCGCGCCGTGCGGCATCAGCATCAGACCGGCGGTAATACGAATCAGCGGATAGCCCAGCGGGGCCAGACGTTCAAAGATGGCCAGGCCGGGGGTAGCTGTGTGTTGGTTGCTCATGATGTGTCTCCAAAGGTTGCGTTGAGTTGATGGAGAGCAGAGTATGTTGGTTTCCAAAACGAAAGAAGACCGCAAAAAGGGAACCCATGGTTAACAAATCGGAAACCTTTGGCGGATCACTCGAAGACCTGTACGCCTTCTGCGCTGTCATCGAGTTTGGCACTCTTTCCGCCGCCGCCCGTGAACGGGGAGAAACCAAAGGCAGTATCAGCCGCCGCCTGTCGCGCCTGGAGCAACGCCTCGGCGTCGCCCTGCTGGCGCGCACCCCTCGGTCGGTATCGGCAACCGAGGAAGGCACCACGTTCTATCTGAAGGCCCGCGACGCCCTGACCTTGCTGGCCGACGCCAGCGCCAGCGCCCGCGCCGCGCAGGACGTGCCAGCCGGTCATCTGCGCCTGACCGCACCGCTGGACCTGGGAGTTGGCGTGTTGCCGTTGCTGCTTACACGGTTCCGCGCGCAGTATCCGCAAATCGACATCGAGCTGCTGCTGACCGACACCCCACTGGACCTCAGCGCCCATCGTATCGATCTGGCCCTGCGCGCTACGCCGGGCAACCTGCCGGACATGAGCTATCGCGCCTCTGCGCTGGTGAACTTCCACATCGGGCTGTATTGCTCACCAGGCTATCTCGCTGAACGCGAGCCGCCGAGCCAGCCTGCCCACCTGGCCGGGCATCAATTGCTGGCCTGTCGTGAGCGGGTCGGCGCAACAACCCTGCTGCTGAACGACAGTCGCGGGCATGGGGCCAGCCTGACCCTGAAGCCGGTCATGCGCACCAGCGACTACGCCAGTGCCCACCAACTGCTGTGCAACGGCGCTGGTATCGGCCCCCTGCCGGACCTGATTGCCCGCCAGAGTCTGGCCCGCGGCGAGCTGGTACCGATTCTTGCCGACTGGCAGGTAGCAACCGGAACCCTTTACGCAATCACTCTCAGCGGCGCTCAGGCCCCCGCCAGGGTGCGGTTGTTCCGCGAGTTTCTGCGCAAAGAGCTGACAACCCTGCAGCAACCGACCTGACCGCTGGCGCCATAGCCATTACACTGGCAACAGCTGCACTCCCCACACCCGAACCGGATGCCACATGCAGATTGAACTGATCGAGATTCGCGACCACCTGAGCCGCTTCCCGCCGTTCGACGAGCTGCCCGAGGAGCTGCTGGACGAGATTGCCCGGCAGGTCGAGATCGGCTACTTCAAGGCGGGAACAGATATTCTTGCCTTTAATCAGGAAATCCACGAGCTGCACTACATCCGCAGCGGCGCGGTCGATATCTTTCGCCGCGGTGGCGATCTCTACAACCGCCTGGGCGAAGGCGATATTTTCGGCCATTTCGGCCTGCTGCGACGCAACCGTGTGCGCTTTCCAGCCCGCGCTATCGAAGACACGCTGATTTACTACATCCCCGGCACGCTGTTCGACCAACTTTGTGAACAGCATGAGCACTTTGCCGACTTTGTCGAAGCCGAGGGCCAGTCACGTCTGAAAGCCGCCGTCGAAAACGGCCGCGCCAGTGAGCTGATGAAGATCAAGGTGCGCAAGCTGATATCCCGCCTGCCGGTCACCGTACCGCTGAACACCAGCGTGCAGGAGGCTGCGCAGGTCATGACGGCGCAAAGCGTGTCATCGCTGGTAGTCGTGGACCCGCACAGCCAGTGGCCCAATCCGGATCGCGTTCCGGTAGCCGATGCCCAGCACGGGGTGATGGTCGGCATCATTACCGACCGCGACTTCCGCACCCGGGTACTGGCCGAAGGCTTGCCACTGGACACGCCGGTCAGCGCGGTCATGTCACCCAACCCGATTACCGTTCAGGGTGACGACACCGTGTTTGAAGCCATGCTCAGCATGCTGCGCAACAATATCCACCATCTGCCGGTGGTCAAGCGTCGTCGCCCGATCGGACTGATCAACCTGAGCGACATCATCAAGTACGAATCCCAGAGCAGCCTTTATCTTGTCAGTGCGATTTACAACAAGAAATCGGTAGCCGAGTTGCAGGCCCTGCTGCCCGATGTGCGCGCCACCTTCGTGCGCATGGCCCGCGACGAAGCCAGCGCACACATGATCGGCAGTGCCATGTCGGGCATTGGTCGCAGCTTCAGCCAGCGTCTGCTGGAGCTGGCCGAAGACGAACTCGGCCCGCCGCCGGTCCCGTACGCCTTTATGGCGCTTGGCTCCATGGCGCGGGACGAGCAGCTGGTCGTATCCGATCAGGACAACGCGCTGGTACTGGACGACAGCTTCGACCCGGCCCTGCATGACGATTACTTTTTCAAACTGGCCACCTTCGTCAGCGATGGCCTGGCCGCCTGCGGCTACACCTATTGCAAGGGCGGCATCATGGCGACCAACCCGAAATGGCGCCAGCCGCTGTCGGTCTGGCGCAAATACTTTATCGACTGGATTGAGCACCCCAAGGCAGAGGCCCTGCTCAACAGTTGCATTTTCTTCGATCTGGATGCGGTCTATGGCGAGTCAGCACTGGTGGAAGAGCTGCAGGAATTGCTGGCAGAGCGCGCCAGCAGCAACGAGCCCTTCCTCGCAGCCCTTGCCCGCAATGCGCTGAACCGCACGCCACCACTGGGCATCTTTCGTACCTTCGTGATGGAGAAGGACGGCCGTCAACGCGATGTAATCAACCTCAAGCGCCGCGGCACTGCGCCACTGACCGATCTGATCCGAGTGCATGCACTGGCCTGTGGCTCACGGGCGCAGAACTCGTTCGAGCGACTGGATGCCATCGCCGCCACCAAGTTGATGCCGCCGGAATCACTGGAGCGGCTGCGCTACGCGCTGGAGTTCCTGTCGCTGGTACGCATCCGCCACCAGGCCATGGATATCGAGGACGGCATCGAACCGGACAACGAAATTGAGCCGGAAAAGGTACCCACCGTCGAGCGGCACAACCTCAAGGAAGCCTTTCAGGTGCTGAGTAACGCCCAGAAGTTCCTGCGCTTTCGCTACCCGCACCTGCCGGTCACCCGCACCCTATGATCCGCTTCAACCCCGCCGCCAACGCCGTCGACACGCGCACGCCTGAGTGGCCGACCGAGCTGGCCAGACTGGCCGAACGCAGCAGCCAGCCCGGCTTGCAGGCGTACTACCGCGCCGGCTGCCCTGCTGGTGACACGCCGCTGGAAGAGGTGCCGCTGGCGGCACTGGATATCGAAACAACTGGCCTGGATGCACGCCGTGATGCCATCGTCAGCATCGGACTGATGCCCTTCAACCTGCAGCGTATCCGCTGTCGCGAGGCCTTCTACGAGGTGGTGAAACCCGACATTCCGCTGAGCGAGGAGTCAATCACCTACCACCGCATCACCCACTCTGATATTCGCCAGGCGTCAGACCCTGCCAGCACCCTGAACCGCCTGCTGGAGGCCATGGCCGGGCGCATCATGGTGGTTCACTACCGGGCACTGGAACGCGCCTTTCTTGATCGAGCTGCCCGTCAGTATCTGGGTGAGCCGCTGTTTTTCCCGGTTATTGATACCATGCAGCTCGAAGCCCGAATGCACCGCGGCAGCGCCCAGCCCGGATGGCTGGCCCGCCTGTTCGGACGCGAGATCGAATCCATCCGCCTGGCGGACAGCCGCCAGCGCTACGGTCTGCCGCACTACCACGCCCACCACGCGCTGACCGATGCGCTGGCGACCGCTGAGCTGCTGCAGGCGCAGGTACTGACCCACTATCGGCCAGACACCCCGCTACGCGAACTCTGGTATTGAATAGGCAAACAAAAAAAGCCGCTCCCTGCCAGGGGAGCGGCCTTATCCGGCAGACGGCGATCAGCGCGGTTCGCTCATCAGCCCCTTGATGATCGCGATACAGCCAACCAGCAGCACGATGGTAAACGGCAGCCCGGTCGACACCGACATCGCCTGCAGCGCCGCCAGGCCACCACCCAGCAGCAGCGCGATCGCAACCACGCCTTCACTGATGACCCAGAACACCCGCTGGGGCACCGGCGCATTGACCTTGCCGCCGGCGGTTATGGTGTCGATCACCAGCGATCCGGAGTCGGACGAGGTAACGAAGAACACAATGACCAGTACGATGCCGACAAAGGAGGTAATCGCGGTCAGAGGCAACTCTCCAAGCATGACGAACAGCTTCAGCTCAAGCGCGGCGTCCTGAACGCCGGTGAACCCATCGGCCACGAACTGACCGATTGCGGTACCGCCAAAGGCCGTCATCCACAGTACCGACACCAGTGAAGGTACCAGCAACACCGCAATCAGGAACTCACGCACGGTGCGACCGCGGCTGACCCGAGCGATAAACATGCCGACAAAGGGTGACCAACTGATCCACCAGGCCCAGTAAAAGGCAGTCCAGCCCTGAGTAAAGTTGGCATCTTCACGGCCAACCGGGTTTGACAGTGCCGGCAGGTTGGCAAGATACGCCAGCAGATTGTCGAAAAAGCCGGTGGCAATGGCCAGCGTCGGGCCGACAATGATGACAAAGCCCATCAGTACGATGGCCAGTACCATGTTGATCTCCGACAGGCGCTTGACCCCCTTGTCCAGACCGGCGACGACCGAAAGCAGGGCCAGACCGGTGATCCCGGTAATCAGCAGCACCTTGGTGACATTGCCGGAGCCAACGTCAAACAGGTAATGCAGACCGGCAGTTGCCTGCTCGGCACCGAAGCCTAGTGATGTCGCCAGACCAAACAGCGTCGCGAAGACCGCCAGGGTGTCAATGACGTGCCCCGGCCAGCCCCAGACCCGCTCCCCGAGAATCGGGTAGAAGATCGAGCGAATGGTCAACGGCAGCCCCTTGTTGAAAGAGAACAGCGCCAGCGCCAGCGCCACCACCGCATAGATCGCCCAGGGGTGCAGCCCCCAGTGGAAAATGGTCGCCGCCATCCCCAGGCGCGCTGCTGCCTCGGTATCGCCTGCGGCGGCACCCAGCGGCGCCCAGTCGGTACGCAGGCCGTCCTCGCCAACTGAGACCCCGCCCAGCGATGAAGAGAAGTGCGACATCGGCTCGGATACGCCGTAAAACATCAAACCAATCCCCATGCCGGCAGCGAACAGCATGGAAAACCAGCCGAGGTAGCCGTAATCGGGTTTGGCCTCCATACCGCCAAGACGCACCTTGCCCAGCGGCGAGACGATCAAGCCGAGGCAGAGGATGACGAATATGTTGGCGGCACCGATGAAAAACCACGCCAGATTGCCAGTCAGCCAGTTGCGCAGGGCGGTAAACAGCGGCGCCACTTCGGTCTGCAGTGCCAGGGTCAGCACCACAAACAGCACGACCGAGAGCGCTGAAATGATGAAGACCTTGCCGTGAATATCCAGGTTCAGCACAAAGCTGCCGGAAATGTTGTCCTGACCAATTACGTAGTCGGTATCGATCAGGTTGGCATCACCGGTCGGCGCCGGGATACCGTCATTACCGATAGGATCGGCGTTAGAGTCGTGCTCGTTCAATGGTTCTCTAGCCATCTAAAGATGCTCCGATACTTCAGTGCGGGCTATGCCCGATGACGTGTCGACGGCACCGCGAGAGCGGCGCAGCGAAAACAATTTACAGCCCCTAAAGGCAGTGAGGTGCACACCACAAAGGGTGTGCAGCAAAAACATCCAATCCGCCAGGCGGCCGTGTCAATGCGAAGCGCTTTCCCAATAAAAGCAGCACAATGATAGCCAGTTGACAGGAATTAGTGAAATCGGCGGGACAATCAACAGCCTGTTCAGGGGCGCAATTCACCCTGGTCAAGCAGGCTGACGGCACCACGGAACAGCATCAGTACCTGCTCCTCTGCCAGCGCAAGAATGTCGCTACGGCGCGCAGGGTCACCCAGATAATCAAGCGACTGATAGAGCATGTTGCGGTTGACCATGCCAGCAACCCGGCGCAGCTGCGCCGGACTGACCCGCTCAGGAATCAGCCGCAGCTCGCGAATATCCTCGGCCATATCGTCGGCAAACTCGTCCATCTGCCGACGCAACTCCTCGCGCAGCAACGCCGAGGGCCCATGCAGTTCGCGCAGGGCGATCAGCACCCGATCGCGATGGGTGTGCACGTAATCGAAATACAGTCGCAGCGTCTGCCGACACACAGCGCGCCCCTTGCTTACGCCCGGCTCGCCGGTACCCTGCTCGACCTCGGTCGCTGCCTGACGACGCAGGGCTCGCAGCGCCGAGCGCAACTCGCTTTTGGACTGTCTCAGCAACTGCAGGCCGAGGTCTTCCATATCACGGAAGTGACGGTAGAAGGTATTGGGATTGAGACCCGCCTCACGGGCAAGTTCGCGCAACCCCAGACTGGTCACACACCGGCTGCTGGCGGCCAGGCGCTCGGCGGCATCAAGCAGCGCCCGCTTGCCGGGCGGCTCGGCATGTTTCTTCGGTTCGGTGCTGGCCACCACCTCAGTTGCCCGGTGCGGACCTCAGAATCGCCAGCACCTGACGGTTGGACAGGCCATACTCATCCATGAGTGCCCGCAGGGCATCGTTAAAGGCCAGCTCCTGCTGCAACCCGGAGTCCTGCTTCATCTTTTCCAGCTGGGCCAGCTGGGCGGCCAATTGACGCTCGGCGGCGCGAAACTCGGAAAGCTTGCTCATGTCATACCTGTGAGAGTGGATACAAGAGAACCAACGACGAGAATACTACACCAGTTCAGCGCAAACGCCCTGTCGCCACCGCTGAGCAACGCAAAGGAGTACGCCATGGATGACAGTCCCCCCGCACTGGTCATGCCCCCAAGACAGCAGACCGCAGAGGGAGCGCAGCGTCGCGTCGGCGTTGAGCTGGAGATGAACGGCATCGATCTGGACCGGTTGAGCACGCTGGTCGCTGCCAGAGGCGGCTATCGAATCGAACAGCCAGGCCGCTGCGAGCGACGCCTGACCGGTGACCCGGCTGGCGACTGGGTGGTTGAGCTGGACTCGCAGTGGATCAAGAAAATCGGCCGTGAGCCGCGACCGCAGGGTGACGAGTCGGCAGAACTTCTCGGTTCGGCCGAGGATGCCCTGATCTGGATGGCTGAATCGCTGGTGCCGGTCGAGCTGGTTAGCCCGCCGTTGCCGCTGGACCGCCTGGACGAGATCAACGAGCTGATCCACCAGCTGCGCGAGGCAGGAGCCAAGGGCACCAGCGACCGCCTTACCAACGCCTTCGGCATGCAGTTCAATCCGGAAATTCCGGACGCCGACAGCCGCACCCTGTGTGCCTATCTGAAGGCCTTTCTGTGTCTCTACGACTGGATGAACGAGCGGGCGCAAGTAAACCTGACGCGCCGTATCACGACCTACGTTGATCCGTTCCCGGCCGATTACGTCAGCCTGGTTACCGACCCCGACTACTGGCCCGACCAGGCCCAGTTGATAGACGACTACCTGAAGCACAACCCGACCCGCAACCGTGCGCTGGATATGCTGCCACTGTTTCGGCATCTGGACGAGGAACGGGTGCTCGCCTGCACCCAGGACCCGCTGATCAAGGCCAGGCCGACCTTTCACTACCGGCTGCCGGACTGCCGCATTGATGAGCCCGACTGGGATATGACCGAGGCCTGGAACGACTGGCTCGAGGTCGAGAAACTGGCCGCCGATCATGAGCGCCTGCAAGGCTGCTGCAAGGCCTATCAGCAGTGGCAACAACAGGGGCTGGGCCGACTGCTGGACAGCTGGCCACGGCAGCTGGAACGTGACTGGCTGCAAAAGGATACGGCATGAAGAAGCCCGTGATCGCCATCACCGGCCCAGACCGCGGCGCCACAGGGCCACGCTTTCTGGTGGCCTGGGCGATACGCCGCTATGGCGGCATCCCGCTGCAGCTCAGGCCTGGCGACGAAGAGCGCGCACAACGCTATCAGGGCGTGGTCATTACCGGCGGGCACGACATTGACCCGGTACTCTACGCCGCCGAGCCCGAGGTCAAGCCACGCTACGACGGCGCCCGGGACCGCCTCGAGTCCGCCGTCATCGACCATGCCCTCAGCCACGGGCTGCCGCTGCTGGGCATCTGCCGCGGCGCACAGCTGCTCAACGTGCGCTGCGGCGGCAACCTGTTTCAGGACCTGCGCTCACGACGCAAGCTGACCTCGCATCGACGTACCGTGCTGCCGCTGAAAACGCTCTGCGTGGAGCCGGACAGCCATCTGGCACGCCTGCTGGGCCGCCAGCGGGCTCGGATCAACAGCCTGCACAACCAGGCGATCAATCGGGTGGGTGATGGCCTGGTCATCAGCGCCCGGGATCTGGACCAGATTCCCCAGGCCATCGAGGCGCCGGGGCGCAGCTTTGTTATCGGCGTGCAGTGGCACCCGGAGTTTCTGCTGTTCCTGCCCCGTCAGAGACGCCTGTTTCAGGCGCTGCTAGCCGCGGCACAAGAGTCACTCTGACCAGGCAGTGAGTGCTGCATGCACCCAGTCCGGCGCAAGACGCTCCTGTTCCAGCCTTGCAAAACCAAACCGGCCAGCACGCAAATCGCGGAACAGCTGCGCTTCGGTAGCGGTCAGCGCTGCCGGCTCAGCTACAACAGAGGCAGGCTCAGGCACCATGCGCGCCTGATGCTGCAACAGGGTCTGTTGGTCCATCAGCAGCGGCTCGATATTCGGAAGTTTGCTTCTGGCGTCAGCAAGCATGGTCAGGCCTTCAGAGTCGATATCGCCCCAGTAGGCCACCTGTTTGCTCTGCAACCATTCGGCCTGTAGCCAGCTCAGATTCTTGCCGCCGCCGAACACCGCAATGCAATCATCCAGCGCCGGCAAGCCCAGGCCGGACTGCACGTTCTCTACCACCAGAATGCGACCGGCGGGCAGCGCCGTTGTCAGCAGAGTGTCGGTCGACAACTGAAGCAGCGGTAGGCCGCCCAGCGCCGCGCGACTGGACTCGCACAGCGGACGCACCCACAGCCAGCCGCGTGGATTGGCCTGACAATTGAGCCAGCTCAACAGCCCGCCTGCGTCGCTGATCGCGCCCTGCTGCAGCACATCCAGCATCAGTTCGATAAGGCGCTGGTGCTGCTCGACAAACTTGGTGTCCACCTGCACCAGCGGCAGGGCACGCAAATAAGCGCCCCCGCCCATGCTGGGGCGTAGCTGAGGCAGTAGCGCAAGCAGCAGCTCCAGATCGTTATCGCTCAGCCGCTCCAGCTCCTCCAGTTGACTGACCAGCAGCGCAAACATCGAGCGTTGCAGCGTAGCATCCTGCAGCCATGCCACCGACAGGCAGCGGCTGATGCGCTGCTGCCAACCCTGTAAGGCCTGCTCAGCCGCCGGGCCAAGCAAACGGGCTAGCATGGCCGGGTCCTGTGCAACCAGATGGGTGGGCACCGGCTGGTTACCCAAGTGCCGATAGGTCGTCTTGCCCCAGCACACCGCGTGCGGCGGGGCGAAGTCACGCCACGCCTGCACAAAAGCATTGAAATGCGCCAGCTCACCCAGTGCCGCCGAGCCTTTAGGCGGCCTCAGAGAAATCTTGGCGGGAAACGGTAACTCACCTGTCAATCGCGCCTTGAGACGCCGCCGGTTGTCCCACTCACGGCGTTGCAGCAGCGCCAAGGCCTGTGCAGGTAACAGCCCCCAGCGCGGCTCAGCCATCGACCTGCACACCCAGCGCGGCCGCCTCGTTCTGCAACTGCGCTTGGCGCGCCTGCGCCATACGCTGGTCAATCTCCTCCCAGGTCAGCTCGCACAGGTGGCTCTCGTGGCTATCCGCGTCGCGCTCGGCAATCAGCAGTGAACGGGCCGATTCTCTGGCGAGGTTAAGGTTCTTGTAGGGCGTAATCAGGTTAACGTGAATGTGCAGCTCCCGGAAAACCCGCAGAACGCGCCGGCTGACCGACTCGGCGGTATTGGAGAAGGCCTCGTCGAGAAACACCGTGCAGTACACCGGCTTATCATGGCCGTCGGGCGTCAGCACATAAGCCAGACTGGCCGCCACCACCATGCCGGCAAAGGATTCTTTCTCTCCACCGGACTTGCCGCTGGAGGAGTTGAGCACGTCACGCACATCCTCGGTGATGCTGTCGACCTCCTCGGCGTAAAAGGTCATCTGATAGCGCGGATCCAGCAGGCGCAGGCTTTCCAGGGTGCCGGCGGTGCCGGTGGAGCTAGCCTTGTCGAGGATGGCGACTACCTCGGACAGCGACTGAAAGCGCAGCTCGTGCTCATCGCTGTTGATCTGGCTGAGCGCCCGATTGAGCTTGCGCTGAAAGTCCAGCACATGCGGATACTGCTCGCGCCGCGAGCCCAGTCGCAGGTAGCTGCCGACCTTGAACTCGGTACGCTGCAGTACTGCGTTGATGGTTTGTATGCGTTCCAGAATCTGCTCACGCTCGGCGTCCAGCTTGTTGCGGATGCGCGCCAGCGACTGGGTCGCGTGGCGGTTCAGGCGTTCACGGAACTGCTCCACCAGCGCCGGTAGGCCTTCACGCTGCAACGCCTGGAGGTGCGTAAGAAAGTCGCCCAGCCCGGCGAGGCCGGTCGGCCAGTCGACTACCAAGGGCGCCCATTGATCTTTCAGGCGAAAGCCACCCATGATGCCGTTAGCGGTATTCTCAGAGGTGCCCTTGCGCCCACGCTCGGTATCGATTAACCGGTCCAGCTCGCGATCTACGGCAGCCTGGCGCTCACCGTCCTCCAGGGTGACAACACCAACGCGCTGCGCCAGCAAGGCACGCCCCTGGTCGCTAACACCCTCGGCGGCCAGTTCGGCGGCCTGCGTGTGGGCCTTTTGCGCACTTTCCAACTGGCCCTGCACCTTGCCCTTGGCCTGTTGCAGGTCACCGAGCCGTTGGCCGCAAACGGTATGCTCGCTCTTCGCCTGCTGCCAGCGCGCCAAGGCCTTGGCCAGGTCGCCGTCAGCGGACTCCAGCGCCTGCAACTCGGTCCGAAGTGCACTCTGACGCCCTTCCCAGTAGGGCGCATCCAGCTCATCCCAGTGATAACTCCGCACCCGCTCCAGCAAACTCTGCCGGCCGGTTACCTCGTCCATCGCCGTGCGCGCCGTTGCCACTTCTCGCTCCAGGTTGCCAACACTGCTCTGCAGACGCGTTCGCTCGCCATTGAGCAGCGCCAGCCGCGAGGTATTGGAAAACCCCAGACACCAGCGCCGGCGATCATCCACCCGCGCCTGGTCCTTTTTCTCGAAGCGGCCGTGTTCACGTTGCACGAGACCTTCGCGGGTGGTCGAAAAAGGCGTGGCGTCCAGCACCTCGGTGCTATCTACACAGTGCAGGTCATGCCGGCTCAGGTGCTGCTTGAGCCAGTCGCGGTAGGGGTGCTGACGCCAGACCAACTTGCGCAAAAAACCGTCGTCCCAGAACGACGGCGGCGTAGCTGAGCCCGCCGCGCGCACTACCTGTACCCGCACATGCAGTCCGGTGTGCCGCGCATTCAGCCAGCGGGTAACCATCGAATAGCCCTGCGCCGGCACCAGCAGTGTGGTGCGCAGCCCGCCCAAGGCGCGCTCGATAGCGCCCTGCCAGGCCGTTTCTTCATTTTTCACATCGATCAGTTCGCCGATAAACACCAGCTGCTCGGCGTCCAAATCCAGTGCCGTTACCAGCTCATCGCGCAAGCGCTGGTAGGCCGGCTCGATATTGGAATTGGGCCGCGCCTCGATCTCGCGGATCTGCTCAACCGTCTCGCGTAATTGCTGCTGCGCCTGACTCAACTGGCCACTGGCCTCGGCAAAGCGGTTCTGGCTGTCTTCGCGGCTTTGGTCGATGGCCTGCAAGGCGCTGCCAGCCTGGCGCTGGTTTTCGACAAACCGGCTTTGCTGCAAAGCCTCCGGCAAACCCAGCGCGCGCATGTCCTGCTGATACTGCGACGCCTTGCGGGCAATATCCTTCAAGCGAGCTTCAGCATGCACCAACTCCTTGCGCAGCGCTTCGACCTGATTACCGCCGTGTTGCAGATAGGCCTCGTGCCGCAGCTCGACCTGCTGGGCGGCGTCGTCCAGGGCCCGCTGTGCGGCCTCGAGCTGCCGTGTCACGTCAGCCAACTCTGCCTCAACGACCGCAATGCGCTCGGCCCAGAGCTGGGCCTGCGCCTCGGCAAAGTAGCTACGCAGGTCATGCTTTTCCAGCCAGAGCTGCTGCAGCGCCTGCTCCGCGCGCTGGATGCTGGCGGCGAGTTCGGGCAAGCGCTGCAAGTGCTCGACCTGGGCGCGGGCATCGCTCAGACGGTCATGAATGGCCACCAGATCAGCAAATTCGTCGACCACCTCGCGCGCGTCCTCACGCACGGCGCTGGGTTCCAGCACCAGTTCGCGGATCAGGCGAGTCAGGTCATCAATCTTTTTCAGACCCAGCGCCCGTGACAACAGCGCCGGGGCATTGCGGTTATCCATATGCAGCAGCTTGCGATAGAGCTCCTGGTACTCGGCAAAGTGTTCGTCACAACAGGTGATGCGCGGGTCATCACGCAACCACTGCTTGAGCTGTCGGGCATTACCCTCGCCAAAGGCATTAAGCATGTCCTTAAGCGCCAAGTTGCGCTTCGCCACCACATACACCCGACTGACATCACTCAGTGCGTTGCTGGACTGTGTGGTCCAAAAGAGCGCCGCCAGAGTAATTTCGGCGCCGTCATCGGCGCGATAAAGCGCCCGCAGGCCGGTTACCACTGCTTTGTCCCGCTTGCTTTTTACTCGCGTTCCGGCACCCTCATGGGCCGCGCCGAAGCTACCGCGCATATAAGACAGCAAGGTGCGGTCAGCGCGGTCGCCCTGGGCTGCCGCCACGTTGAAGGTCGCCTTGCCCGCGGGCAACAGCAGCGCCATCAGGCCATCGACGAAGGTGGACTTACCGGCGCCATTGTCCCCGGTGATCAGAGTGCCAAAGGGATCAATACTGGCGCTGTGCAGCCCGTCAAAGGAGCCCCAGTTGTAGACTGTCAGCTCGCTGAGCCGAATCTGCCCATGCTGAAACAGCTCCGCTGCGCTCGTTGCGTTATCCATCATCAGTCATTGCCTCCCAGCAGGTCACCCTGGCTGACAGTGGGGTCTAGTGTGTTTGATGGCTTGACCGGTGGGGCCGGCAGCGCAATATCATCCTCCGCGGCCAGCCGCTGATACTCGGCCAGCATGGTTTCAAGGAAGGCGGCATCCACTACATAGCGAATCAGCGGGGTGATTTCAAAGCGGTCGTCACTGCCACGCAGCGGCGCCAGCAGTTTGCGGTCTTTCATGTTTTTCACCGCGCCATTGAGCTTTCTGCGGTCGGCGCTGGCGTGGTTGGTCAGCGGCAAAAAGGGCGTGAGATAGGACTCCAGCCGCTCGATATCCACGGTAATTTTCTGCTCCCCGGCAGCCTCTCGCTCCTGATAATGGCGGCGCAGTACCAACAGCAACAGGGTGTCGTAAAGCGACAGGGTGCGCCGGGTGATCAGCGAAACGAAAGAGTCGGTGCTGTCGTTGTCGTTTTCGCTGTCTGACTCATCGCTCGCTTCATCGTCGCTATCAAAGCGAGCCACAAAACCCAGACCCGCGCGCTCATCCAACACAAGACGCAGATACACTTCGGCCAGATGGCGGCGAATCACGCCATGGTGACGGCACAGGGCCTCGTACAACTTGCCCTTTTGCGCCGCGATAATAGCGCCCTGGCGCATCAGGTAGACCAGCACCCGGCGCGCCTCATGGGGCATCTCGGCGCCATCACCTGTGTCTTCGGCGCTGCTCTCGCTTATCTCTGCTTCATCGGTCTCGGCGCTGCCAGCCTGCTCTGCCTCGGGCCGAGCCTGCTGCAGCGGCACGCCACTGACCATACTGAAAAAGCTGTTATCCGCGCCGCCCTCGCCGTCATGCTCTGCCATACCTGCTCCTACAGCACCAATTCATCCAGATTGTCCGGGAACAACTCCGCGCTCAGCAACAGCGCCGGGACAGTTGCCCGTAGCTGCGCGCCGCTGCGATCAACAATGATGACCTGTTCGCTGCGCTCCAGGGTGGCCGCATTGACCGCCTTGGCCACCCGCACGTAGGCCACCAACTCCTCCAGCCCGGCCTGAACCGGCAACACCTTAAGTAACCCGGCGATGGTCTGTGGGCCGCGCTGGCAGAGCGCCAGATACACCTTTTCTGCCACCTCGCGCACGCGCACCGACTCCAGACTCTGCAGTATCTGCGCACTTGGCTCACGGCTATTGGTCTGCGCCTGCACACCCCGTGTATCGAGTTTCTCGTCCGGGCTGCGCAAGCGCAGGCTGTCTGGCGAGAACAGCGTCAGCGCACCGACAGGCAGATCGAGCCGAGTCTCGCTGCGCAGGCTGCAACCGCCATCCCGCAGGATCACAGCGGCCTTCTCCAATTGCGCCAGCAATTGCTCTACCGCGCGGTTCTCACTCGCTGCGCCGCTTTCAATGTACGCGCGCAGCCCTTCCTCTGTGCGCCGCCGTACCTGAAACACACGCTCGCTCTCACGGCTCAGTTCACGCATCAACTGCGCCAGAAACTGTTGCTGCGCGGCGGTCAGTTGCTGGGCGATGGGGCGCGCCAGAATACTGCGCAACTGCTCACTCAATTCGGTATAGCGGTTGTGATCACAGAGCAGCTGGAAGAAGCCCTCGAAGGCGCTGCCCGCGTCAGTCGCCGCCAGCAGCGCTTCGCGCTCCATCACCGACAACAACACCTCACCCCGGGTATTACCGCCCTCAATCAACTGCACGCGCAGGTCTTTATCCAACTGGCGAATTTCATCCTCGACCCGGCGAAAGTCCCCGGTCAGCACCGAGGCCAACTGGTAGACCTCGCGAATACGCTCGCGCTGCTGCTGCTCGCTTAGCTCACGCACCACGCCGGCCTTGAGCTCATCAATCTCGCGCTGCAGCTCCGCCTTACGCTGCTCCAGCAAGGTAACGCGCTCATCCACATTCGGGCTGATCGCCACGGCCAGATCACGCACGGCTTCCTGCACAATACGCAGGTGCGATGCGCTGGTGCCGGTACTGCGCTCATCCAGGCTACGACTAAAACGCAGCGCGGTTTCGCAGGCATCGGTCTTGCTCAGTTGATCATCCAACTCGCGCAGCCAGCCGGCGGCAATCCACTGATTGAGGTAGGTACCGGCCGGCGTTTCGGTCTGCCACTGACCCAATTCACGCAAGCGCTCTATCTCGGCATCCAGCCGCACTCGCGCACGGCTGAACGGCACCTCACCTTCCTCGCTGAACAGGTCGGCGATAAACGCCAAGACATAGGGCGCATTATCGGCCCGCAGCAGCTTCCACGCAGCGCTTTCACCGTACAGCCGACGAAAGCGTGCTTGCAGTTCGTGAAAACTCATAGGGTCGGCTTACCTCCGGGCAAGCTGTCAGAGCGCGACTTTATCCGCGCCAGGATCTCATCATGCTGTAGCCGATCCACCGCGTGCTTCGCCACAGAACGCCGCCGCAGGTTGCGCAGCTTTCCCTGTACAGCGGGTAGCGCCAGGGCCTGCGGCAAGCCGATCAGAGCAAACTCGGGGCGTTCGCTTTCCATGGAGTCAATAAAGGCCATTGAGTCGGTATCCAGCCACTACGCCATGCATGCCAGAAGCCGTTCGCGTTTTTTCAGCTGGGCGCCAACCCTGATGGGTTGTGTGCTCATGCCATTGAAATGCGACACAATGATTGCGTCAAAATCAGGCGGATCAATCGGCTCCGGCAATTTCCAAGCCGGTTTTGGGCTGCAGGTAAGATACACCAGAAAGGTGCCCCATAGCTGCTCGCCGACTGCATGGTCTTGCAGCATGGCCCCGAGGTCAAACACGTCACGCGGACGCTGTCGAGATAGCGCGGTAGCCATCTTGCCGACATAAAGATCGGCTGGCGATTAATCACATTATCCTTCTGATGCTTCGCGTAGCCGATGTTTCCACCCGCAGGCGCAATGACGCGTCCGCCAGCCCCTTGGCAAGTTGCTCCAGGGCAGGCTTAAGCTCCCGCGAATCATCCTCATAGTCGCCAGTGGGCAGTCAGGTCAGGTCAATACCCACCGACAGGCGCGGCAAGTAATGCTCAAAGAGATTGATAGCCGTCCCACCCTTGAGGGCAAAGCTTGCTTCACAGGCCAACAGCGGCAGGATATCCACAAGTAATTGAACACTCTCGGCATACCAGTTGCTGATCCAGAACCGCCGGCAAGGTGATGCGGTAAGTTGGATTCAAGCGATCACCTGATATCAAGGGAGGCGCCATGCAGGATGTTAGGCATGCCCTTGTCCATAGGTGATTGCAGGTATTCCGTGTTGGCGGGTGCCAATCAGCGGGCTAGGGCTTTGTTCGGGTGGCCGGCAGCCTCCCAGAAGGAGCGCTTGCGCCAGTGCTTACTTTGCAAAGTGGCGATATAGCACTGAGCGTTCTCCAAGCCACGGTAATCGGGCTGCGTCTTGTCCAGCTCAAGGAGGTCACGAAAGTAGCGTGCGCCATGGTGGTAGGCCTTGCTGTAACCACGGTCGAGCAGGTCGTTTAGCAACAGTCGGTAGCAAACAATGCTGGCCAGCGTTTGCCCGGCAATCTCAAAGTGCTCCAGCCAATTGAGCAGCGTGCCGTACCAGCAGCCTTGCAGGCGAGCATGCTGGGCAATCAGATGCTCGGCAGCCAAGTCCACCGCATCAATAAACAGCAGCGTCTGGATAGTTGCACTGGGGTCACTCTCAGCGCTGAGCTGCTGCTTGATCTGCTGGCTCAGAGCTTGCCGCTCAGCGGGGTCGGCATACTCCCAGTAGGCTTCAAGATTAAACAGGCTGGGGCTTTGCTGGTATGTCTGCAGCAGGTTGTGCTTGAGCTGGTCTAGGTTACCCTGAAGCTTGAGCAATTGGTTGTGCAGTTGCGTCTTACGGCGCAGATCAGCCTGCCACTGGGGCCGCTGCAACCAGTGCTCAGCCTGCTCCAGAGCGTTGATACGCAGGGCAAACTCGACCAGCTGTTGCAGTTGCAGTGGGTTAGGCTGCGGGTTAGTGAGCAGGATTGCCTGCTCATAAAGATCGATGTCCCCCAATGCCTCTGCGACCGAACGCAAGCCGATACAGGCATCAGCGGCCTGGTGATTGTAATCATCACCTTTGTGGGTGGCGATTGCGCTGCGGGCGGTCTGGGTAAAGCCGGCTGCCAGAGAGTGCAGTTCCTGCGGGGTCAGCAGGGTGTGACTGAACCTCAGCAAGTCATCAAAGCAACCGTAGTCATTGTTGTCATACAGGGCGCAGACAGCGGCGACCCAATCGCGGGCTTGCGGCTGCTGGCGGCGCAAGTTGCTGGCAACCTCTAGCCAGAATTCCACCGCGGTGCCCAGCACCTCGCCCAAGCAACCGTCGGAGTCATCGACCCGCTCAACCATATCGCTATGGCGTTCCAGCAACTGATCAAGCAATGCCAGCGCTTGGTCCGCATCCGCGTCGGCCAGCTCGCAGATATCCACCAACAATTGCTCAAGCCGTTGAGCAAAACTGGGGGCGATGTGGTAATCAATAAACTCATGACTGCTGGTCACCTGACTGACCTGCCTTTGCAAATAGGGCAGCAGATTCGGCAGCGGCTCCGGTGCATCTCTCTGCTGCCCCAGGTGCTTCTCGATGGTCTTGTCGATATCGGCATTACGGCCATACAGGTCATCCACCAGAGCAATCAATGCTGGCGTTGGCATAGCGCGCAGTTGTTTGACAATGCTCATTCGTCCTGAACATCCTTGCTGGCGGCATAGATGATCAGCAGTAGCTCGTCATCATCGACCAGCCGATATTCCGGTCGTTTACCACTCAGCGCTTCGCTGGCTTTGATGATTTTGGGCACGCCCTCACCACGGCGCTCAATCAGCGCCTGGCGCCCCGCTTCTTCGCGGGCGTTGTAGTAACGGCTGAGCAGGTTGACGATGGTTTCATTACGGGTGACGGTGTTTTCCATCAGACCATCCAGGCTCAGGCTATTGGGTAAGGCGCCGGGGCTGTACAGCTCCAGACGGTCGACAAACATGTGCAAACGAATGCGCCGTCCGGTCATGGAATAATCGCGGTGCGCGACGGCGTTAACAATGGCTTCAAACACCGCACCCAGATCGTATTGGGGCAGATCCTGTCGGCCGATGGTTTTTGTGGCCGCCAGACGCATGTTTCTACGCACAAAGGCCAGGGCATCGTTGATTTGCTGGTCCAGCGGGCCGGTGCAGTCAGCGGCGTCCAGTTGGTCATGAGCATCGCGCTCGGTGCCGCTATAGCACACGCACTGCACATAGGCGTTACCGAGCCACTGGGTGGGGTTTGGCGTCAGCAGCAATACGCCACTGATAGACAGGCCAAGCTGGCCGTGCTCGCTAGCGCTCAGGTGCAGCTTGCGCAATTGGTCGGCTTCTGGGGTGTCGGCGCGCAGGAAACGCTGCAATAAGCTGCGGTCGAGGTCATCCAGCGTGGTCGCGGGTACCAGGGTTTCATCAAAGCGAATCAGCCGCGACTGACTGCGCTGTTGAAACAGGCGCATCAGCACCTCGGGTTTCATCTCTTGCTTGGTGGAACCAACGCGTTGGTAATAGCGCCCATTGCTGGCGTGCACCATGATGCTGCGGGGAATCTCAACATAAATAACCGTTTTCGCCATGCCCGCCCGATCCGGCAATTGCAGCAAACGTGTGTGCAGGGGCACCGGCGGGTTGATGGCCTGCTGGCTGAGTGTGACCACCCACTCCTCCACCCTGGCCACTTGCTCGTCAGCAATGCCCAGCACCTCACGGGTTTTGTCATCCACACCCAGCACGATGCGCCCACCCTGACTGTTGGCAAAGGCGGCAATCTCAAGCGCCATCTTGTCCTTATGCGGGCCGATAATGCGCGGGCCCTCACATACCACTTGCTTGAATTCGATGCTGGAGTCTTCACCCAGGCGGATATGAAACAGTAGCTCTCTGGCCAAGTCCGTTTTGGTCATGCGCTTACCTGCGAGTGGTCGGTCAATGTCCAGCGGATGCTGAACAGGGTGGTGGTTTGGGTGTCGAGCTCCAGCTTGTCGCTGATCTCATCGAGCAAGGCATCTTCCTGCTGTTCAATCTGCTTTCTTGCTTCGTGGTATTCGGTCAGGGCGTCATCGCGCTGACGCTCCAGACTGCGCAAGCCCTTTTTGGCCTGCACCTTCTCAGCGGTGGAGGCGAGCTGCCGAGCCTGTTTCTTGTAGGCTCTGATCTCTTCATCCAGCTCTTGCACGCGTAGCGACAGCGCTTGGCGACGATCTTCAGCCCAACGTTCGAGCTTGGTCGTCTCCTGCTCAAAGTAGGTTGCCAGTTGCTGCTCGGTAAGCGCCTGCTGCTCGGCCACGGCCTCTTCCAATAGCGGCTGAAATACCCGCGTATCCAACTGCACCGGGGCGCTGTCTATGCGGGCAGGCACGCACAGCAAGTGCTCGGCATTTTCGCGGCTGAGCACCTCACCGTTGTCAGAGACGGCAAGCGCCAGCAGGTGCCGACGCTGGGTATTGGCAAAGGTGAAGGTCAATTGCACCAGCTGCAAGAGCCCACTGTGACCGATCAGAGGGCGCAGCGCAGCAAACTGCCCAGCCTGGAGGTCTGCGTAGTCAAACACCAGATGAGCATCAGGTAGCGGACGCGCCTTGGCGCGCTTAACCAACTCCCAGGCCAGATAATGTTCGGTGGTTTGCAGGCGGAAAAACTCGGAATCGTTAGCCTGCACCAACGGCCAACTGAGGTCAAAGCGCTGCCCCTGATAGACAAAATGATTACGTTCAACCTGCGCCCCCGGCAGCTCGGCGCGGGCCAAGTCCAGCAGCACCTGCTCGTGGCTGGAGAGGAAGTCCTGGCTGCTGTCGCGCGTGTTCTTCAGGGCGGCCACGACGTCATGGTCAAAATGACTTAACAGGGTTTGCCGAGCATGCTCTTCACGCACCTGGAGAATCGCCTCCATGTCGCTTTGCAGCTGGTCGAAATGGGCCTCAATCTCGGCGTCGGTACGGCAGTGCTGATAGATATCGTAGATACGCCGTTCAATGTCGATATCGTCGGCAATAGCGCCGAGAATCTCGTCGGAGGCGCCAAACACCCCTTCAAACAGCTTGAGCTTGTCGTTCAGCAATTGGAACACTCGCTGATCGGCGGGGTTCTTGCGGTTAACGAAGTTGACCACCACCACATCGTGCTTTTGCCCGTAACGGTGCACACGGCCAATGCGCTGCTCGACCTTTTGCGGGCTCCACGGTAGGTCGTAGTTGATAAGTACCGAGCAGAACTGCAGGTTGATACCCTCCCCACCCGCCTCGGTGGAGATCAAAATGTCGGCCTGGTCGCTCTTGAAATGCTCAACCAGCGCGGCCTTCATATCGGCTGGGCGTGAGCCGCTGATGCGGCCACTACCGGCATGACGCTGTAGCCAGGCCTGATAAATCTGTTTGGAGCTGGCGTCGCTGTTACTGCCATTGAGCAACACGGTGCGCCCGGTATAACCGTGAGCCTGCAGGTGACGGTCCAGGTACTGCTGGGTGCGGCAGGATTCGGTAAAGATCACCGCCTTGCGTTGGCCGCCCAGGTTCTCGGTCATCTCCAGTGCGCGCTTTAACACCACCACTAAGGCGTCGCCCTTGGCGTTATCGGTAATGCTGGCGGCCAGCTGCTGATACTCGCTCAACAGGGCAATCTCTTCGGCCAAACGCGCCTGCTTGCCTTGCTCTGGCGGCGGCTCTGCGTCGCCATCAACCTGACCAAACTGATCTAGCCAGTCGTCAGCTTCCTCCAAATCGCCAAGGCTATCTTCGGTCAGCAATTGTTGGTCGCGCAGCCGTTCAACCATACCCTTGAGCGTCTCGGCGATGGCAAAGCTGGAGGAGGCCAGAATCTTGCGCAGGCCAATGCTAACCAGATGCCGCGCCTGCTGGGAAATGGCCTGCAAATCGGGCCGTTGCAGGTAGCTGGAGACCTTCTGGTAGAGCGCCCACTCGGCTTCATTCGGGGTGAAGTCCTGCGTAATGGCATAACGATTGGTGAAGTTAATGCCGCCTTCCTGCTGTACCTGTTTACGCAGGGTGCGGTGGCACAGCGGCTCAATGCGCTGCTTGAGGTCATCCAGTGCGTCGCCGTTTTTCTGCCGGTTAACGTACAGGCTGCGAAAAGACTTGGCGTCGCCAAAGTAATGCGGGTCGATCACGCTGGCCAGACCATACAGCTCCATCAGGTTGTTCTGGATTGGCGTGGCAGACAGCAACACCCGCGATTCGGCGCGCGCAGTGGCGCGCACAACGTCCTTGGCGCGTTTGTCGCCTTTGGGGTTATAGATGTTGCGCAGCTTGTGCGCTTCATCAAACACCACCAGATGCCAATCGATCAGCCCTACCCGATCTCTTTGCGCGGCCACATACTCGTAGGAGCAAATGACAATATGGTCTGGCTGATCAAAAGGGTTGACGCGGCCCAGCTGGCGCTGCTCGCGCGCGACCTTGCTGTCGATGATGATGGACGGCAGCTCAAACTTGTCGACTAACTCCTGACTCCATTGTTTGCGCAGCGACGCCGGGGTTACCAGCAAAATACGCCTTTTGCACTCGGCCCACTTTTGCGCAATGACCAGACTCGCCTCGATGGTTTTGCCCAGGCCCACCTCATCTGCCAGCAGCACACCCTTGGCCAGCGGCGACTTGAGTGCGAAACAGGCAGCCGCGATCTGGTGCGGATTTAAGTCAACCCGCGCAGCGGCCATGGTGCGAGATACCTGATTTTCCAGCCGGTCAGTCTGAGTCAGCCAGTAGGCAAAGTAGGCGCTCTGGTAAGGTGTAAAAACGCTCACTTGTTATCTCCAACTTGCTGCTCAGCATCCAGCCAGCGGTCAATAGCAGCGCGACCAAAACGCCATTGCTTGCCAAGCTTCTGCCCAGGTACACGGCCCTGCTGCACCAGTTTGTACAGGGTGGACTTGGGCAGCTTCAGATAGGTGGCCAGTTCGTCTAGCGTCATGACTTGACCGGGATTGGAGTCGCTCACTGTGGGCTCTGGTTTTTAACAGTATTTAGCAGGTAATGGAGTATCGGCCAGAGCACTGCACCGCGCAACCGTCTGCCGTGGCGCCGGGCGTCATTTCTGCCAACGCTTGCGCGCATGCAGGTAGGCGGCGGTGTCACCATAACCCAGCCGGTCCGCAATCTGCGCCCGGGTCAGCCCCTGCAGGGCCAGGTACTGATCCAGTTCGGCGCGCACCAGGTCCAGCAACTGACGAAAATTCAGGCCCTGATCCTGAAGACGTCGGCGCAATGTTCGAGTGCTCAGATGCAAAGCCGGCGCGACCTCTTCCAGCGACACCTGCACCCCGCCCAGCAGGCCACGACGAACCAGCGCCGCTACCTGCCCGGCCGTACCGCCAAATTGTTGCTGCTGCGCCAGGCGTCGGTCCAGCTCGCAACACACCAGCTCAAACATCGCCCGGTTGGCACCGGGATGGGCGTGCTGCATGTCCGCGTCGCTAAACCACAACTGATTCTCGGCAGCGGCAAACTCCACGCACTCGCCCAGCACCGGCCGATAGGCCTCGTGATAGTCCGGTTTCCGGTGACGCAGACACACCCGTACCGGCGTCAGCGCGATCTGAGCCGCTGCTCGCATCTGGGTTACCGCCATATTCATGTAGTGCTCGACCAGATAGCGCTCCAGCCCGGCTGCTGCATGCACCCGAATGCTGACCCCGGTCATGCCGTCGATCTTCACCGACCGGATCGAGTCCATGGACGAGGCCAGTGACTGGTAGCGCACCCAGCAGTCCAGCGACTGCTGCGGGTTGGCTGCGTAGAAGCCAAGGCAGGCCAGCACATGCCAGTCCTGCGGAGTAAACAGCGAGGACAGATGCAGGCCAATGGCCGGATCATGCTCTGCCGCCCTGTGCCAGAGCTGCTCAAGCGCCACCAGATCGAAATCGTCACGGTCGCCACGCTCGTGCAGGAAACGCTGCAAGATCTTGCCAAGTGGGCCGTGATGAAAGCGCTGAATCGACACCTTGGCCGATTCAACCCTGTTTTTGTCCTCTGCACGCATGTTGGACCGATCCGATTTGGATTCTTATTGGCTGGAAGTCGAGTCAATCAAACCGCCCGCAGAGGTTAGCATGGAAACAATAACAACAAGCCTGAACCCCGCCGTCATCGTCGCCGGGATCTTTTTCTCCTTCGTCCTGCTTGAACTCATCCTCGGCCGCTTTTTCCAGCCGGCCGGTCAGCGCCGTGACGCGCTGATCGAGATCATCGGTTCAACGCTGCTGCTCGGCGTAACCGTTCCGTTCATTACCTTCGCCAGCGGCGCGATCATGGGCACACTGGCCCCCGAGTGGAAAGGTGCTCTGAGCGGGATTCCGTGGCTGGCCGGCTTCGCCCTGTTTCTGCTGTTCGATGACATGACCCAGTACTGGTAGCATCGCCTCGCACACAAGGTGCCGTTCCTCTATGACCTGCACCGAGCGCACCACTCGGCCAGGTACATGAGCATCCGCATCGTCTACCGCAACAACAGCTTCTACTACCTGCTGATGCCCGGTATCTGGTTCTCGGGCATCCTCATCTATCTGGGCCTGGCACACGTCTACTTTGTGTATCTGATTCTCAAGATGTGCGTTATCTACGGCGCCCACAGCAGCGTGCCGTGGGACGCCAAGCTGTATCAGATCAAGTGGCTGAAGCCGGTCATGTGGGTCGTCGAGCGCACCATCTCCACCCCCTCCACCCACTCTGCTCACCACGGACTGAGTGCCGAGGATGGCGTAACCAACTACAAGGGCAACTTCGGCAACCTGCTGTTCTTCTGGGACATTCTGTTTGGCACCGCCAAGATCACCCGTCGCCGTCCGCCGAAGTACGGTATCGAGAACCTCGGCCCGGTCAGCTGGACGCAGGAGCTGTTCTGGCCGCTGGTACGCAAGCCCAAAGCCAAAGCCACACCCGAACTCAATCCTGAGGTAAGCCAATGAGTCGTCATATTGCCCTGATCGCCGGTTCCAGCCAGCAAAACAGCCAGAGCGCCAAGGTGGCGTACTGGCTGGCCGCCAGCCTGCAAGCCAGGGACTGCGAAACCAGTGTCATCGAACTCGGCCAGCAGCCACTGCCGCTGTGGCCCGAAGCTGACAGCAACGGCGTCTGGCCGGCGATTTCTGCGACCCTGCGCAGCGCCGACGCGCTGGTTGTCATCAGCCCGGAATGGCACGGCATGGCCAGCCCGGCACTGAAAAACCTGTTCATGTACGCCGGTCGCGCCGAACTGGCGCACAAACCGGCGCTGCTGGTCGGCGTCTCCGGCGGCCAGGGCGGCAGCTACCCACTGGCCGAGCTGCACGCCTCCAGTTACAAGAACTGTCGCATCTGCTACCTGCCGGAGCACCTGATCGTGCGCAACGTGGAGCAGGTCATGAATCCGGGCGAACCGACCAGCGAAGACGACCTGCGCATCCGCGCCCGCGCCGACTGGGCCATGGACCTGCTGCTCGATTACGCCGAGGCGCTGGCGCCGCTGCATGCGCGTCATCGCAACCCGCCAACAGAGTGGATGAACGGCATGTAAGCGTTTGAAAAACAGTTGAAAAGCGCCAGCAGCCAGATCGCTCCCGGAGACAAAGGTCGCTATGATGGCACGCGACTGTCCGAGGAGATGGAACACCGTGCTGTTCAAGGAAAAACTGCTGCTGGCCAACTGTGACTCGGTGCACGCCCACGGCCACGAAGAGTTGCGCAAACGCTTTCTGACCGGCCTGGCCTTTGCTGATGGCGTGGTGCTGCCACCCAACACCCTGATCGACAACCTTGAGCTGGCCAACGCCCTCGGCCAGATGAACGTGATCAAGTACCTCAACGAAGAGGGCAAGGGCAAATTTGTTATCCGCGGCTTCGGCCTGTCGCGCTTCGCCACGTTGCAGGAGTACTACGATGCCCTGCCCGACAACTTCATTCTGTCCAGCCTGCCGGGTCGCCCGCGCAAGGGGGAGCTGGACCGGCAACAGCGCACGGTCATGGCCGAGCGCCTGCGCAAACTGCAGGCCGCGCTGAGCGAACTGCAGCCGGTGCTGGACGACGTCAGTGTGCCCCGCGAGGCACTGCAGCAGGAAGTCTTGCGCCGCCTGGACACCCTGCCCGGCTCCGGCGGCTACTTTGAGCATGACGGCGACTACCAGCTGTTCAGGCTCGGCGGGCTGAGCAAATATTCGCGCTCGGACTGGTACCTGTATGCCGAGCAGTTTTTCCGTGAGCGCGGTCAGGCAGGGCTTGAGGCGCTGCGCTTCGAGTTGATCGACCCGGCCTACAATTCACTGTTCGCCAAGGCGTCCGAGGGCTTTTTGCAGGACAACATTCGGTTTCTGCAGGGCGTTCCCGAGCAGGTGCTCGATTCCAGCATTGCCTTCAAGGCCCTGCGCAGGGAAATTGAACTGGTTCAGTACCCGATCAAGGTGTTCAACTTCATCTCGAGTCTGGGCGCAGGCGAGGTAATCAAGTTCCTCACCGACGAGGCACTCGGCTATCTTGAGGACAAGATGATGGAAACCGGCGAGTCCTATATGACCCGCCGCAACTGGTTTGGGTTGTATCCGCGCATGCGCAGCTTCATGGGCCTGGAGATCAAATGAGCACGGTTTACGAGAACCCCTGGTTCAAGGTTGTCCGGGAGGAGGGCTTTCACTGGGTTGAGGAAAGTGGCGCAAACAACGGCGCGGCGGTGCTCGCGGTGGTGGATGCACGGAAGGCACTGCTGGTCCGCGTGAAGCGCCCGGCCCAAGGCGAGCAGGTCATGCTGGAAATACCCCGTGGTTATGGCGAGTCAGGCGAAAGCAGCCTGCAATGCGCCTGCCGAGAGCTGCACGAAGAAACCGGTTACCGCGCCACACCAGAGCAATTGACACGACTTGGTCGCTATCGTCCCAACTCGGCGATTCTGGCCAGTTGCGTCGACCTTTATCTCGCCGAGCTGACCTCCACCGATCTGGTTGGCAGCCCCGACGGCGAGGTACTCGCTGTCGAAGCCGTGCCCTTGGACGATCTGCCGGCGCTGCTGCAAGACGGCACGCTGGACGACGGCTTCACCCTGGCGGCACTGGCACACTACTTCGCCCGCGCACAGGGCTGAGACGCTCAGGCGCCCAAATCCAGCCCACTGATCCGCCGCACCGGCGTCTGCACCGCCGCCTCAAACACCCCGGGGCGGCTTTCCAGCAGGCTGAAGTGTTTGCTGGCGCGGGTAATGGCGGTGTAGACCAGCTCCTTGGTCAGCACCGGGTTGCGCGCCTCCGGCAGCACCAGCACGGCGTGCTCGAACTCAGAGCCCTGCGACTTGTGCACGGTCATGGCAAACACCGTCTCCACCTCCGGCAGACGGCTGGGCAGTACGAAGCGAATGCCACCCTTGCCGTCGTTGCGCGGGAAGGCGACGCGCAGCGCCTCAGTCTCCGGCTCCCCTGCGTGCAGCGCCGGTTCGCGGATGCGCAACGCAATGCCGATGTCGCCATTCATCAAGCCCAGACTGTAGTCGTTGCGGGTGACCAGTACCGGGCGTCCCTCGTACCAGAGCTTGTCGGCGTGCAGCAGGCCACGACGGCTCAGCAGATCCGCCACACGCTGATTGATGCCTTCGACGCCCCAGTCGCCGCGGCGCACCGCACACAGCAGCTGGAAACGGTCGAACTCGCGCAGCACATCGCCCGCCCAGGCTTGCCAGCGGGGATCATCGGCAGCCGCATCTGCGCCCGGGCGCTGCGCCTGCAGCGTGCTCAGATAGGCGCCATAGCCCGGCAGGCCACCCTCGCTGCCCAGCACCAGCGCGGCAAACCCGGGGTCGCGCAGGTCCGTCAGGCGCCGGCTGTGAATATCGGCAAACAGCCCCCGCTGCAGCAGGTCGCGCGCAGCAGTCGCGTCGCAGCGATTAACCGCGCGGGCCAGCTCACCGATGCCGCTGTCAGAACCAAAGCGGTGGGAATGGCGCAACATGGCGGTCTGCTGCTCGAGCAGATGGGTCGACTCGTCACCGGGCTGCAGGCCGCTGCCTGCCAGCGACTGACCGCTGACCTGCTGCAGCCAATCGACCGTGGCCGGTGAGTAGCAACCCGCGTCGGCGCGTCGACACAGATCACCCAGCACCGCGCCGGCTTCCACCGAGGCGAGCTGATCCTTGTCACCGAGCAATACCAGTCGCGCCTGCGGCGGCAACGCGGCCAGCACGTTGGCCATCATTTCCAGATCGATCATCGAGGCCTCGTCCACCACCAGCACATCCAGCGCCAGCGGGTTGCCGGCGTGATGGCGGAAGTGGCGGCTGTCCGGCAGGCTGCCGAGCAGGCGGTGCAGCGTGCTGACCTCGGTCGGGATGGCAGCTTGTACCGCCGGAGCGACCGGCAGCGCGCCGACCTGACGGCCAATCGACTCGGTCAGTCGGGCAGCGGCCTTGCCGGTCGGTGCGGCCAGGCGGATACGCAGCGGCTTGCCCGCTTCCACTGCCGGCGTCTGCAGCAGCGCCAGCAGCCGCACCACCGTGGTGGTCTTGCCGGTACCGGGGCCGCCGGTAATGATGCTGAAACGCCCGCGCGCCGCCAGTGCGCAGGCAATGCGCTGCCAGTCCGGGTTCTGCTGACTGCCGGCAAACAGGGCATCCAGCCGCTCAGGCAGATCCCCGGCAACCTGCAGTGGGTGCTGCAGGCGCTGATGCAGGGTCGAAACAACATGCCGCTCGTGCTGCCAGTAGCGACGCAGATACAAGCGCTGGCCAACCAGCACCAGCGGGCAACTGCCCTGCTCCGGCAGTTGGCTGTCTACCACCCGGCTGGTCTGCAACGCCCCACGCCAGCTGTCCAGCGTAACGCCCGCCAGTATCGCCGACGGCAGCGGCGTATCGATCAGGCTCTCCCCTTCCGGCGGCAGCGACAGGGCAAAATCCGGTTCGGACAGCGTGGCGGCCAGATCCAGGCAAACATGCCCATGGCCCAGTTGATGGCTGACCAGCGCCGCCGCCAGCAGCACTGCCGGGCTGGTTTCCGGCGCCTGCTCCAGCAGAAACCCGGCGAAGGCCCGGTCCAGCGCCCGCAGCCAACCGTTGGCCAGCCAGTCATCCAGCAATTGCAGCAGCGCGGTTGCGCTATCCAGCTGCGCGGCGGAGCGGTCGAGACTGCCGAGCAGATCCAGTTGATCACCCTGCATGGTCAATCTCCTCAACCGGCTGGCCGGCGAACAGGCGGTCCAGCGTTTCAATCAGCTCGCGCGGCGGGCGCTGATGGCAGAGGCCGCCGTTCTCCGCGTCCACACCCCGCATGAACCAGTAAAGCGCGCCGCCGATATGACGGTCGTAGTCGTAGTCCGGCAGCCGCGCCTGCAACTGGCGGTGCAGCGCCAGCAGGTAGAAGACATATTGCAGATCGTAACGGTGCTCCAGCAGCGCACGGCTCATGGCCGCCTCGCTGTAATCGGCCGCCGTTGCGCCCAGCCAGTTGGACTTGTAGTCGAGCACGTAATAGCGCCCCTCGTGCTCCAGCACCAGGTCGATATAGCCCTTGAACAGGCCGTTCAGACGGTCACGCTGCAGCGCCGGACGCGGCTGCCCGTCCAGCGTCATCGCCGTTACCAGCCGATCGATCTGCTGCACGTCGACCTTGCTGGCGGCAAACATAAAGGCCATTTCGCTCTGGTAACGCGACGGCGGCAGCTCACCCAGCGCCAGCTCGGTACCCGGCACCAGCCCCGGGCGCTGCAGCAATTGCCCCAGCCATTCGCTCAGGCAATCACTCCACTCACCCCAGCCACGGCGCTGGCAGCGCGGCGCCAGCCAGCGGCGGCAACGCTCAGCATCCTGCAACGCCGAGAAGCCTTCCTGCGCCGCCAGCTCCAGCAGACCGTGCAAAAAGGTGCCGGGCTGCGGGCCACGCGGGAAGCGGTGAATACTCGGCTGCTCGCCACGACGCAGTGGCACAAAGCGGCTCTGGCGCTCGTCGTCGGCAATCCACTCGGCCAGCGCGCTGTCGGTACTCTCGCCACTGAGCGCCAGCGCACTGTAGGAGCCGATCCACCATGCATCGAAGCGACCGTGCGCAGGGCGGCGGGCATCGACCAATGCCGGGCCATCATCCAGCAGCGGCAGCCGATCATCACGCGGCTCCGGCGCACCCTGCAGCGCGACCACCTCGCCGTCCGGCTGCCAGCGGGCCAGCCAGTCTTTCAGTTGAATAGATGATTCCAGCGCCGCGCCACCGCCCAGCAGCCAGGCAATGGCACTGCGGTGCAGCACCGACTGCTTGTTGTTGCCGCTCTTGAGGTCGGCCATGCCCAGCCAGCAGGCATGCTGCGCGCGGGTCAGCGCCACATAGAGCAAGCGCAGATCTTCACCGAGCCGCTCGCGGTCAGCCTCGGCCACCTGATCGGTGGTTGGCTTCAATACCCAGCCGTCACTCAGGCGCAGCGGCTGGTCCGCCCGCACCGGGCGGCTCAGGCAGATAAAGGGCAGGAACACCAGCGGGTACTCAAGACCCTTGGACTTGTGGATGGTTACTACCTTGACCAGTTCGGCGTCGCTTTCCAGCCGCAGTACCTGCTCATCAGCAGCCCCCTCGTCCGCCTGCCGAATCAGCTCGGCCAGGTGGCGAATCAGCGCCTGCTCGCCATCCAGCTCGCGGGCGGCGCGCTGCAACAGCTCGGCCAGATGCAGCAGATTGGTCAGCGCGCGCTCGCCATCGTCCTGCTGTTGCAGCCGTGCCGGCAGTTCAAAGTCGTGCAGCAGACGGTGCAGCATCGGCAGCACACCCTGGCGCTGCCAGATGCGCCGGTAATCACGGAACTGGTCGAGCCGTTGCTCCCACAGGCGCTCGTCCTGATTCAACTGATCCAGCGCCTGCCAGTTGAGGTGCAGGCTGTGGCTGGCCAGCGCCGCGCGCAGCAGGCGGTCGTTGCCGGGCTCGGCACAGGCGCGCAACCAGCGCAGCACATCCTGCGCCTGTTGGGTTGCCAGCACCGAGTCCTTGTCGGACAGATACACACTGCGCACGCCGCGGGCGGCCAGCGCATCACGAATCAGCTGCGCCTCGCGACCGGTGCGCACCAGCACCGCCATGTCTGCCGGGCGTACAGCGGCGAAGGGTTCTCCGTCACGGGCAAAGCCGGCACGCCCCTGCTGGCCCGCCTGCAGCAGCGCCGTCATCTCGCTGGCGCAGCGCTCGGCCATCTCCCGGCGGTAGACATCACCGCTCAATGGCTCTTCCGATTCCAGCAACCAGGCAGTCAAGGCCGGCGCGGGCTCACCGTCGGAGCACCAGACTTCCTTGCGTCCACGTGCCCCCACCGGCAGAAACGGCATGGGGTTGTCATCAGCCTTGCGAAACAGAAAGGCGCCAGCGGCGAAGTTCTGCTCGGCCTGCTCGAAGACCCGATTGACCGCCGTGACCATCGTCTGGCTGGAGCGGAAGTTGGTATCCAGATTCTCGTGCCGCCCGGCGGTGTCGCCACGGGCGCGCAGGTAGGTATGAATATCCGCCCCGCGGAAGGCGTAGATCGCCTGCTTGGGGTCGCCGATCAGCAGCAGCGCGCAGTCCTGATCGTTTTCCGCTACCCGATAGATGCGGTCGAAGATGCGGTACTGCAGCGGGTCGGTATCCTGAAACTCGTCGATCAGCGCGACCGGGAACTGCTGACGGATAACCTCGGCCAGCCGGTCGCCATTGGGGCCCTGCAGCGCCGCATCGAGCCGGGTCAGCATGTCGTCGAAGCCCATTTGCGCACGGCGGCGCTTTTCCGCCTCAAAGCGCACCGACATCCAGTCCGCCGCATGGCGCAGCGCATCGCTGTCCGGATTCGGCAGCGCAGCCAGCGCCTCGCGCAGTTGCGGCAAGCCGCGCAACGCCGGGTGATCGGGCACGGCGCCCATCTTCCAGGCCTCGCCGAGGCCGTCTTCGCTGAGCCGGGCCCAGGCCGCCGGCGGCAGTTCAAGCTTTATCTGCTCCGGCGTCAGCGCCCATTGGCGCAGGGTCTCGAACCAGGGCGCGTAGTAGCGCTTCTGAATCTTGCGCTTGTCGACCACGCCCTGCTCGACCGCCTGATCCAGCAACGCTTCCAGCTCATCGGCCCACTGCACACAGGGCACCTTGAGCGCGGCCAGTTCGGCATCACGCTGGTTGAGCACCTGCTCCAGCAACGCCTGCAGTTCGGTAGCAGGCGCTGCGGCTGTCGGGTCGAACAACCGGCGCGCCTGCGCCAGCAACGCGTCCGGCTGGCCCCAACCGGACTGCACCCAGGCCAGCGCACTGCCGTGCAGGTGGTAGCAATGCAGCCGCCAATAATCCCGCGCGACCTCGGCCAGCAGGTCGCGCTGGTCGGTTTCCAGCGTTTGGGTAAACAGGCTGCCGCTGTCAAAGGCGTGCTCGCGCAGCATGCGCTGACACCAGCTGTGAATGGTCGATACCGCGGCCTCGTCCATCCACTGGGCGGCGATATCCAGCTTGCGCGCGGCGCTGGCGTGCTCGGCTTCGGGGATATCCGCCAGCAGGCCGGAGAGAATCGGGTCCGGTTCAGTCAGTTCACCGCGGAACGCCTGCGCCCCCTCCACCAGCCGTGCGCGAATGCGGTCGCGCAGTTCCTGGGTCGCGGCCTCGGTAAAGGTCACCACCAGCACGTCCGGCGGCAGCAGTTCACGGCTGAAGGCGTTGTCGCCCTCGCCATGCCCCAGTACCAGCCGCAGGTAAAGCGCCGAGATGGTGAAGGTCTTGCCGGTACCGGCACTGGCTTCAATCAGGCGACTGCCGCGCAGCGGGCAGCGCAGGGCCAGAGGTCGTTGGTTGCTCATGCCTGGTCCTCCGATGCCTGCGTAATCATCAGCCATTCATCCTCAATCGCCTGCGCCAGCGGTTGATACAGTGACTCTGCCCAGCCAATAAATTCGTCGTTCGCCTGCAGGCTGGCAAAGTCGGGATAGCTGCGCTGCAGCGCCGGGCTGCCGTCGACCTCGCCGCGACTGAAGTCGTTGCCCTCGTAGCAGAGCCGCGCGGCACCGAGGCGCTTTTCGTCCTTGCCCTCGGTCAGCCAGGCGAAGGCGGTTTCCACGGCGACCGGCAACGGTCGGCTCAGGCCGTGCAGATACCCCAGCAACCAATCGCGCACGATACTGGCGGCGCGTTCCTGCTCCAGCGGCAGCAGCTGAATGCTGGCGTCGGCACCGATCAGACAGGTCGTGAGCCGGTGACCAGAGGCCGCAGCCAGCACGTGCTGGCACAACTCGCCCAGCAACTTGCGCCAGCGCAACGCGCCCTTTTTACCGAGCAGGCTGCCGGTCACCAGCTGGACCCGCATCAGGCCGTCCAACGGAGCACAGCGGCGCACGCCGGCAAGCCAGCTGACCACTTCGATAGTGGCGTCCGGTGCGCTCGCCACCGCCTGCAGCAGCAACGGATTTTCCAGCGGCTGATCCCACAACAGCAGTTGCTCACGGAAGCGCTCAAGCTGTGCGCCCAAGGGCGCAACCAGTTGCGCCAGGGTCAGCTCACCGAACCCGGCCAGCGGCAAGCTGCCGCGCTGCTGCAGGCGGCTGGCCTGCTCAAGCAGCAGGGCCTGCCAGTCATCCTGCAAATCGGCCTGCTGCACCTGTTCCAGCAGCCACTGACTGAGCTGGTGCCGTTGCAGGCCATCGAGTGCAAAGGGTTCGTCGTCTTCGCTGGTGCTGTGCTGCTCCTGCAGCCAGACCTTCAGCCGAGCGGCAAAAAAGTGCTCAACCGGGTTACGCAGAAAGCGCTGCAGCGCCAGCAGCTCGATGGGCGCTTCCAGCGTGACCGGCGCCAGCGGCTGGTCTGCATCATCGCCAGCACGGGAGTCGTGCAGCTGACGCCACTCGCTGGCGTAACTGAACAACGCGGAATCGGCGCTGAAATAGGCGCGACTGAACGGCTGCAACGGATGCTCGACGGTCAGCGCGTGCAACAGATCAGCGCCATCAGCCGTGTGCCAGCCGGCGGCCAGATGATCGCGCAGCTGCCCGATCAGCACCGACGGCGGCCGTTCGCTGTTGTCGCGGATACTGCGCCCGACCCAGCTGATATGCAGGGCGTCGCGCGCCGACAGCAGCGCCTCCAGCAGCAGATAACGGTCGTCCTCGCGGCGCGAGCGGTCGCCCGGCCGGTAGTCCTTGCCCATCAGATCAAAGTCCAGCGGTGGCTGCGCGCGCGGGTAGTCGCCATCATTCATGCCCAGCAGGCAGATGCGCTTGAACGGAATGGCGCGCATCGGCATCAGCGTGCAGACGTTGACCGCCCCGGCGAGAAAACGCTGGCTGAGCTGGCTCTGGCCGACACCATCGAGCCAGGCCTCGGCCACCACGTTGAGCGGCAGTGCCACGTCCAGCGCGACGCCGTCACACAGCTCCAGCCAGTCGGCCAGCCCCTCGTGCAGCTGCGCCAGCAGCAGTTGATCCCGATCACTCTCGGCGATAAAGAAGTCATCCAGCAGCTGGCGCAGGCGTTCGCCCCATTCACTCGGCACGGTCGCATTGGCCAGCCGCGTTTCGTGGCGGTCCAGTGCATCCAGCAGGCCGCTGAGCGGGCCGATCAGCGCCGCGTCCAGCCCGCCAATCTCGTCATAGGGTTCGATCTGCTGCCAGGCCTCGGCACCGCCGCTGGCGTAACCCAGCAGCATCCGGCGCAGGCCGAAACGCCAGCTGTTGACTTCCAGCCCGTCTGGCAAACCCAGAGCGGCGCGGCGCTGCTGATCCAGCCCCCAGCGGATGCCTGCGCCCTCGATCCAGCGTTGCAGGGTCGGCAGGTCGGCCTCACTCAAACCAAAGCGACTGCGCAGCGCCGGCACATCGAGCAGGTCCAGCACCTCACTGACCGGCAGCCGGCTGTCAGGCAGACGCAGCAGATGTTCCAGTGCAATCAGCAGCGGTTCCTGACCGCGCTGGCCCTGATCAGCCAGGGTAAAGGGAATCGCCCGCGGGTCGTCGCCACTGTGCTGACCAAACACCGCCTGAATATGCGGAGCGTAGAGGTTGACGTCCGGCACCATGACAATGATGTCGCGCGGTTTGAGGTCCGGGTCGGCAGCAAAGGCGGCCAGCAGCTGATCGTGCAGCACTTCGACTTCGCGCTGCGGACTGTGCGCCAGGTGAAAGCGGATGGAGTGATCCCGTGCGGTGTCGACCGCCGGCCACAATGCGCGGGACTCGGCCAGCGGCCGCAGTTGCAGGATGTCCTGCTGCAGTTGCTGCAGCAGCGTGTTGCCGGCGGGTGCTTCAAACAGGTCAACCCGGCCACCGGCAATATTGGCGAAGCGCGCTTCGTAACCGGCGCGTTCGTCGTGCTGGTCGAGCAGGTTGATGTAGTCACGGCCCTGCTTGCCCCAGGCGGCCAGCAGCGGATGGGCGTGCTGGTGCAGGGTGTTCTCGTCCAGCTGCAGGGGCGTGCCCGGCCGCCTTTGCTGACGACGGTATTCGTGGCGCAGCAGGTCCTGATCGGCAACGATATCGCCCCAGTGGTACTCACAGGGGTTGAGCACGCAGAGCAGCACCTGCGAGAAGCGGCCGATCACCGCCAGCGCCTCGAGCGTCTGCGCCGGCAGCGACGAGATACCGAACACGATCACCCGGCGCGGCAGGCTGGCTGGCCGGCTGTCACAGTCGAGCAGGTGCTGAACAAAGCGCGGATGGATGCCCGCCCGGCTGTCACTCAGGCGTTCGGCACCCACGTCTGCCAGCACCGCGCGCCAGAGCGCCGGCTGCCAGCGTTCCTCGTCATCCAGCGGCCGCGCGCCGGTACGCGCCAGGCCGATATGGTCGCGCCCGGCGGCCCAGTCGTTCAGCCAGTCGGCGCGGTAAACCTGATACTGGTCAAACAGATCGGCCAGCCGCACCGCCAGTTGGTAACGCTTGCGGCAATCGTGGTCATCGGCGAGAAAACGCTTGAGCGGCGCAAAATCGGGCTGATCCTGCAGTGCGGGCAGCAGCCGCATCAGCCGCCAGGTCAGCGGCTGCTTGTCGAGCGGCGATTGCTCGGGCACGCTGTCGCGTCCCAGAACGCCGCGGTAACTGTGCCAGAGAAAGCGCGCCGGCAACTGCACATCCAGCGCTGCGGCAATGCCGCAGCCGCCTTGCGCAGGGTCTGCCGCCAGCGCCATCTGCAACCATTGAGCAATACCGTTGCTCTGCACCAGGATGACTTCGTTCTCCAGCGGCGCCAGCGGGTGCGCCCGCATCCAGTCCACCGCCAGCTCGCGCAGGGTCTCCAGGCGGTTGCCGTGGATGATCATCAAACCGGGGGCGAGGCTGTTGGCGTCCTGCATGGAAGCTCCTTATAGGTGAAGAGACCGCAGTCTATCACCGGGCAGCGACAGGCGCGGTCGCAGCTTACACCGCAAGTGGTTGAGAAGCGTTGGCGAGGCAGGCAGCGCAAGGCAAAGATCGCCGAGAAGCGATCGGAGTCGCGCTCGACTTTACAAATTGTAAATGAGCACTTCGATCGGACTCGCGCCCGAGGCGATCTTTAACGCAGCGATGGCAACGCAGGTAGCTTCTCGGCGACTTGCTAGACCTGGCTGCCCAGAAACCGCCGCTCCCACGGCGTAATTTCATCCATAAAGCTCTGCAGCTCCATGCGTTTGCTGGCCAGGAAGCCGTCAACAAACTCGGCGCCGAACAGCTCACGCGCCAGCGTGCTGCGATCCAGCCGCAGGATCGCGTCGTGCAAGGTGCCGGGCAGGGTCAGCTCGTCCGGCGCCTCGAACTCGCCTTGTGCCGGAGCAGATGGCTCGCACTGGTTGTCGATGCCATACAGTCCCGCCGCGAGCGAAGCGGCCACGCTCAGATAGGGGTTGGCGTCGGCGCCGGGCAGCCGGTTTTCGACACGGCGCGCTTCCGGGCCGCTGGCCGGAATGCGCAGGCCGGCGGAGCGGTTGTCGTAAGACCAGCACAGGTTGTTTGGCGATGCGTACGCGTGGCAGAAACGCTGGTAGGAGTTGATGTAGGGCGCCATCAGCAACGTCAGCTCGCCCATGCACTGCTGCAGGCCACCAATGAAGTGCCCAAAATGCGCCGTGGCCTCGCCGGTCGCCGCATCGGTAAAGATATTGTTGCCGCTCCCCTGCTCCACCACGCTCTGGTGAATGTGCATCGAGCAGCCGGGCACCCGCGCCAGCGGCTTGGCCATGCACACGGCAATCAGCCCGTGCTTGAGCGCGACTTCATGCAGAGCATGCTTGAACAGAAAGGTCTGGTCGGCAATCAGCAGCGGATCACCATGGACAAAATTGATCTCGTACTGGCTGACGCCCATCTCGTGCATAAAGGTATCGCGAGGAATGCCCAGCGCGGCCATGGTGTCGGCCAGCTCGTCGAAGAACGGCTTGAGGCCGCTGCTGGTGCTGACACTGAACGCGCCGTAACCGGCTTCGCGGCGGCCATCCAGCCCCACCGGCGGCTGGAACGGCTGGGTGTCGTCACGGTTGGGCTCGAACAGGAAGAATTCCAGCTCGGTCGCTACCACCGGCGCCCAGCCACGTTCGGCATAACGCTCAACAATCCGACTCAGCAGAGCGCGGGTCGACAGCCCGGAGAGCTGACCATCCAGCTCCACCGCCTCGCAGATTGCCAGCGCACGAGGGCGCTCGATCCACGGCAGCACATGCACCTGATCCAGCAGCGGGCGCAACACCAGATCGCCATCGTCGCTGCCGTAATACTGCGCCTCCGGGTAGCCACCCATCACGCACTGCAGCAGCACGCCACGCGCCAACTGCAAACGGCGATCCGCCAGAAAGCCCTCGCCGGTCATGACCTTGCCACGGGGAATACCGTTCAGATCCGGGGTGACACACTCGACGTCGCCAACGCCGGCAAGGCGTTCGGCAAGGGAACCAAGGGATACGGGGACGTTCATGCAGCACTACCTGTGTTTGATCTAGCCAACATGGCGATGCCGGATCATACCCCATCCGAGCCGCCACCACTCAAGCGCCCGCGCGCGCCATGCCGGCCCTGAATGCAAAAAGGCCAGCGCAAGCGCTGGCCTTTCCTGGTATTGCCGGTGCGGATCAGAAGCTCAGAGCGCGATCGCCCTGCTCATCCTTGATCCGGGTAGGCAGGCCCATTTCGTTCAGCAGGTTGATGAACGGTTTGGGGTCCAGCTCTTCGACGTTGACCATCTTGCCCGCATCCCAGGTGCCCTGGGCGATCAGGATGGCAGCGGCAACCGGCGGTACGCCTGCAGTGTAGGAAATACCCTGGCTGCCGACTTCGGCGTAGGCTTCGGCGTGGTCCGCTACGTTGTAGATGAACACTTCCTTGTCCTTGCCGTCCTTCTTGCCTTTGACCACATCACCGATGCAGGTCTTGCCGGCATAATCGGGTGCCAGTGACGACGGATCGGGCAGCACGGCCTTGACCACTTTCAGCGGAATCACTTCCAGGCCTTCGGCAGTGGTGACCGGCTGTTCGGACAGCAGACCGAGGTTCTTCAGCACGGTGAACACGTTGATGTAGTGCTCGCCAAAGCCCATCCAGAACCGCACGTTCGGCACGCCCAGATTCTGCGACAGCGAGTGCACTTCGTCGTGACCGGTCATGTAGCTGGTCTGCGAGCCGACAACCGGCAGATCGTCGGTACGCTTGACCTCGAACATCTTGTTGCTGGTCCACTGGCTGTTCTGCCAGGACCACACCTGCCCGGTGAACTCACGGAAGTTGATCTCCGGGTCGAAGTTGGTCGCGAAGTACTTGCCATGACTGCCGGCGTTGATGTCGATGATGTCGATTTCCTCGACAGTATCGAAGTACTCGTTGACCGCAACCGCAGCGTAGGCGTTAACCACGCCCGGGTCGAAGCCGACACCCAGGATCGCGGTGATGCCCTTCTCGGCGCACAGTTCCTTGCGCTTCCACTCGTAGTTGGCGTACCACGGCGGGGTTTCACAGATCTTGTCCGGCTCTTCGTGAATGGCGGTATCCAGGTAGGCAGCACCGGTCTCGATGCAGGCCTGCAGTACCGACATATTGATGAAAGCCGATCCGACATTGATCACCAGTTGCGACTGTGTCTTGTCAATCAACGCCTTGGTGGCCTCGATATCGAGGGCATTCAGGGCATGGGCTTGCAATTCACCGGCAACCTTGAGGCTGCCCTTTTCCTTCACGCTGTCGACGATGGCCTGACACTTCTCGGCGGTACGCGACGCGATATGGATGTTACCCAGCACGTCATTGTGCTGGGCGCATTTGTGTGCGACCACCTGGGCCACACCACCGGCACCAATAATCAGAACGTTTTTCTTCATTTCTTTTCCTCGAAACGCCTCCTTGGAAAGGCTGGGTAGGTTATGCCTCAGGAGAGGCTGTCCAGGTAATCCTGGAATCCGAACTCGCGCACCAGTTTCACCGAGCCATCAAGCTCCCTGATTGCAATGGCGGGCATGTTGACGCCGTTGAACCAGTTCTTCTTGACCATGGTGTAACCGGCCGCATCAATAAAGGACAGGCGATCGCCGATCTTCAGCTCGCTGTCAAAATTGAATTCGCCGAAGATGTCGCCAGCCAGACACGACTTGCCACACACCATGTACTGGTGCGGGCCATCGCAGGGCTCCATCTTGGCCTCCTGACGGTAGATCAGCAGATCGAGCATGTGTGCTTCGATCGAGCTGTCGACCACGGCCAGCTGCTTGCCGTTATAGAGGGTGTCGAGCACAGTCACTTCGAGGGAAGTGCTCAGGGTAATGGCGGCCTCGCCGGGCTCCAGGTAAACCTGAACACCGTAGCGCTCGGAGAATGCCTTGAGGCGGGCACAGAAACGATCCAGCGGGTAACCCTCGCCGGTAAAGTGGATACCGCCGCCCAGACTGACCCAGCTCACCTGCGCAAGCAGGTGGCCGAAACGCTCTTCGATCTGTCCGAGCATCTGGTCGAACAGGTCAAAGTCGCTGTTCTCACAGTTGTTGTGAATCATGAAGCCGGAAATCAGCGGCAGCACCGCCTCGATCTTGGCGGCGTCCCACTCGCCCAGACGGCTGAACGGGCGGGCCGGATCAGCAATCAGGAAGTCCGAGCTGCTGACGCCGGGGTTCAGGCGCAGGCCGCGAACCTTGTCGGCCGAGGCCGCGCTGAAGCGGGTCAGCTGACTGATGGAGTTGAAGATGATCTTGTCCGAATGGGCCAGGACTTCGTCGATCTCGTCATCGGCATAGGCCACGCTGTAGGCATGCGTCTCCCCCGGGAACTTGAGCTTGCCAAGTTTCACTTCATTCAGGGAGGAAGAGGTAGTGCCGTCCATGTACTGACTCATGAAGTCGAACACGGACCAGGTAGCAAAGCATTTCAGTGCGAGCAGCGCCTTGGCGCCGGAGTGCTCACGCACATAGGCGATCTTCTCCATGTTGCGTTCGAGCTTGCTCTTGTCGATGAGATAGTACGGCGTCTTGATCAATTCGTTCATACCCTCCAGCTGTCAGAACCCGGTACCGGGCGAGTAAAAGCGCGAAATTATAAATTAACGCGCCAACAGTCGATAGGAAAAATCACCCCCTCAAGCCTAGCCGTCGATTACTGCAGTTTCACTTCAACACAACAAAACATGCAAAAAAAGCATCGAATTTAAAATAAAAATGCATTGGCCATATATCCGCAGTAACTCCTATAGTGTCTGCATGCCGGCGTCGCCGGTTACCAACAACAACTGCGCCGCATGTACGGCGACGACACACGGAGACACCCCATGCGCTCACGCACTGTCATCCTCGGTCTTGGAGCCCTTGCCGCCGGTATAAGCCTGGCGGTCAGCGCTGCCCCCAACCCGGCGACCGAACTCACCGCCGCCAGCAACCATGCGATCCTGGAGCAACTTCCCTTTGCCGACCAGCAGGCCTTCGCCGACGCTCAGCGCGGATTTATCGCCCAGCTACCTGATGGCAAAGTCCTCAACGCCGACGGTTCAGTTGCCTGGGACATGAGCGAGTATGCGTTCCTGAACGACGAGAGCGCACCCGATACCGTTAACCCCAGTCTCTGGCGGCAGGCTCGACTGAACGCCATTCACGGCCTGTTCAAGGTGACCGACGGCATGTACCAGATCCGCGGCATGGATCTGGCCAACATGACGATCATTGAAGGTGACACCGGCCTGATCATCATTGATCCGCTACTGTCTCCCTCCACCGCCAGGGCCGGCCTGGAGCTGTACTACCAGAACCGTCCGCAAAAGCCGGTTGTTGCGGTGCTCTACACCCACAACCACGTCGACCACTGGGGCGGGGTAAAGGGCGTGACCAGCAATGAAGATGTGGCCTCCGGCAAAACGCGTATCTATGCGCCGGCCGGCTTTATGGAGCACGCGGTCTCCGAGAACGTGATTGCCGGTCCCGCCATGAGCCGCCGTGCCATTTACCAGTTCGGCGCCATGCTGCCGCCGGGTGAACGCGGCCATGTGGATACGGGCTTGGGCAAGGCGCTGTCGAAGGGTGATCGCTCCCTGATTGCACCAACCGATACCGTGCCGGATAACGGTAACCTGAACATCGATGGTGTAGAGATCGAGTTTCAGATGGCCCACGGCACCGAAGCAGAATCGGAAATGATGATGTACTTCCCTGCGTTCAAGGTCCTGAACACCGCGGAAATCACCAGCCAGCACATGCACAACGTGTACACCATTCGCGGCGCTGCCGTGCGTGACGCCAGCGCATGGGCCCACTACATCGACCTGGCGCTGGAGCGCTTCGGTGATCGCGCCGACATCGTGGTGGGACAGCACCATTGGCCAATCTGGACCCAGGAGGATGCCAAGCGCTTCCTGTCGGTACAGCGGGACATGTACAAGTACCTGCACGATCAGTCCGTACGCATGATCAACAAGGGCTACCTGCCGGGCGATATCGCCGAGCAGCTGAAACTGCCAGCCAGCCTTGACCAGCAATGGTACGCCCGCGGCTACTACGGCACCCTGCGCCACAACGCCAAGGCCATTTACCAGCGCTACATGGGCTGGTACGACGCCAACCCGGCCAACCTGAACCCGCTACCACCGGTACAGAACGCAGCCAAAACCATCGAATACATGGGCGGTGCCGACAAGGTGATCGAGCAGGCACGCAAGGATTATGACAACGGCGAGTATCGCTGGGTCGCCAGCGTAATGAATCAGGTGGTGTTTGCCGACCCGAGCAATCAGGCCGCCCGCGAGCTGGGTGCCAATGCACTGGAGCAACTCGGTTATCAGGCCGAAGCCGGCACCTGGCGCGGAGCTTACCTGATGGGCGCTCAGGAACTGCGTAACGGCACGCTACCGCCAACCGTGGGCTCGCTGTCACCGGACGTACTGCAGGCGCTGGACACCGGCATGTTCTTCGACCTGATGGGGGTACGACTGGATGCCTCCAAGGCTGAGGGCAAGCATCTGGTAATCAACTGGCAGCTGACAGACACCAATGAGAACTACCGTCTGAACCTGGAGCACTCGACGCTGACCTATCGCGCCAATACTCAGGATGACAACGCCCAGGCAACGGTCAGCATGAACCGCGACACGCTGGACCAGATCCTGCTGCGCCGCACCACCTTCCCGGACGCGGTCAAGGCTGGGCTGATCAAAATCAGCGGCGAACCCAATGCGTTCTTCGGCTTGCTGCAAATGCTGGAAGTACCCTCCGGTGACTTCCCGATCGTGACTCCGGTCAGTAACTGACCTTTTTAGCCCCGTTCGTACCTTGGCGGACGGGGCTCTTTTTCTTCAGGACTGCTGCAGCGAACGCAGCAACCGCTCGGCAAAAAATCCCCGCTGTTCATTCAGGTCAAACAAGCCCGGTGCAAACAACCAGGTCTGGGTCACGCCCATCAACTGGGTGTAAATCATCAACGCCAATTGCCCCGCCGTCTGACCTTGCGGAATCTGGCCCTGTGCCTGTGCGGCGCAAACCAGCGCTTCCAGCGTTTCTATCATGCTCTGGGTCAGCCGCCGCTCACGCTCAAGCGTTGTCAGCATCGCCTCGGTCAGCTCGGTCTTGTTGAGCAGAATCTCGAAGGACTGGCGAAACCAGGCGTCCTCGACCAGCAGCGCAAACCAGCTGCGGACAAAACCGTCGATTCGCTCCAATGGTGACAGACCGGCGCTGCACGCCTGCGCTACCAACTGCTCGAGAGGCTCCTGCGAGTAGGCCAGCACCGCCTCGAACAGGTCTTCCTTGTTCTTGAAGTGCCAGTAGATAGGGCCACGACTGAAACCGGCTTCGGTGCCAATCATGGCCAGAGTGGTGTTCGAATAGCCGTTACGGCTGAACAAGGTCAGCGCGGCTTCAATAATCTTCAGGCGGGTTTTTTCCGCGTCTTCTTTTGTTCTGCGCATGGGTGTTCCAGCAAGCGCGGCGGGGATACCCCGCCGCTATCAGACTACTCAGAGAGCGCCGTCGGCTGCCATCTGCATATACTCGGTATCAAACCGCAGCTTGATGTTAGCGGTATCGCCCAGCGTCTTGCCATCGGGCATCGCAATGCCAACAAAGTCAGGCGAATCGGCGCCCTCACCCAGCAGCCCTTTATCGAAAGAGAACTGACGTACGCTGTCCATCGCCTCATAGGCTTCGTCGCTACCGATAAAGGCAACCGCATCTGCCGGCTGCCAGAACATCTTCATGCCGGCCAGTTGCGCCTCATACCCCGCCTGGTCGGTCGCCGATGCTTCGCCCAGGAAGGCGCGCGCCTTTTGACCTTCTTCGCTGTCGGTGCCCATTTCGGCCATCAGCTCAAACCAGGCGCCGACCAGCGCCTTGCCCAGTGCCGGGTTGTCACGCAGGGTTTCGGTGTTGACGATGGTCAGATCCTTGATGTGGCCCGGAATCTGACTGGAGTCGAACACACGATTGGCGCCCGGCTGGCTGAGAATCTCGTCCAGCAGCGGGTTCCAGGTGACAACGTTACGCACATCCTCCGTGTTGTAAGCCGCGACCATATCCGCATCGCTGGTGTTGACCACAGTGACATCGCTCTCGCTCAGGCCAGCCGAGTCCAGCGCGCGGGCCAGCAGATAGTGCGATACCGACAACTCGACCAGATTGACCTGCTGCCCCTTCATGTCGGCAACATCGCTGCTGTCTTTCATGACAATGCCGTCGTTGCCGTTGGAATAATCGCCGACGATCAGCGCCGTAGTATCCACACCACCGGCAGAGGGGATTGAGAGCGCGTCCATGCTGGTCGCCACCACGCCGTCAAACTGTCCGGCGCTGTACTGATTGATCGACTCGATGTAATCGTTGATCTGCACAATCTCGACTGTGATGCCGTATTTGTCGGCCCACTTTTTCATCAGCCCGGATTCGTCGATGTATTTCCACGGAATCCAGCCTGCATAAATGCTCCAGGCCAGCTTGAAGCTGTCTTTCTCTTCCGCCTGAACGGCGGGAACAGTAGCAACCGATGCCGCCAGTGCAATCATGGCGCCTGAAACAACCTGCTTGAAACGTCGTGCAAAAGGAACGGACTTTTTCATGGTTCAACTCCAGATGGTTCTCGTTGGCAATGATGTGAAGTCTTGGCAGTAACTGAGCAGCAAGAACCGCGCCGTATTCGGCGCGGAACCAACTTAAAAGAACTTCAGGTAGCGTTGCAGCTCCCAGTCGGAGACGTGGGTGTGATACTCGGTCCATTCCTGGCGCTTGAAGCCGACGAAGCTGTCGAACATCGCATCGCCAAAAACCTCGCGCGACAGCGGGTCAGCTTCGAAGGCATCAATTGCTTCGCCAAGGTTCTGCGGCAACAGCTCAATGTCCATTTCACGCACCTGCTGATCGGTGTAGTTGTACATGTTCTCGCGATGGGGATTACCCGGGTCCATAGCTTCGCGAATGCCTTCAAGACCGGCAGCCAGCATCATCGCGGCACCAAGATAGGGGTTGCAGGCAATATCGGCCGCACGGCACTCGACCCGACCGCCTTGCGACGGGATACGCAGCATGTTGGTGCGGTTGTTGTTGCCGTAGCAAACGAATACTGGCGCCCAGGTAGAGCCGGACATGCTGCCCTTGCGTACCAGACGTTTGTAGCTGTTTACCGTCGGCGCGATGACTGCGCTGATTGCCTTGGCGTGCTTCATTACGCCGGCGATGAAGTGATACGCCATCTGGGTCACCCCGCAGCCGTAGGGATCTTCGCCATTGGCAGGATCAAACAGATTTCGGCCGGTCTCGCGATCAGCCAGCGACATGTTGTAGTGCGCGCCACTGCCGGTGCGGTTGGCCGACGGCTTGGGCATAAAGCTGGCAAAGCCACCGTGCTTGCGGGCAATCTCGTTGGCCATCAAACGGAAGAAAACCAAGCGGTCAGCCATGCCGAGAGCGTCGGTGTAGGTGAAGTCGGTTTCGAACTGGCCGTTGGCGTCTTCGTGGTCGAAGGAGTACACATCCCAGCCCATGGCATTCATGGCTTCGACCAGCTCGCCCACAATCGGCATGTTGTCCATCAGGCCGCGCGGGTCATAACAGGGTTTGGCGAGGGTATCGCGAGCACTGATCGGCTCGAACCCGCCATCTGCGTATTCCGGCGAACGTGACCGGTCATTCCGGGGATCGTGACCGATTTGCACACGGCCTTCACGCTGGAACGTGTTTTGTACTCTGAGCGGTCACGATGGGTCAATCGATACCGCGTTTTGAGCGTTAGCCTTTCTCAG
>NZ_JBSXON010000063.1:0-5823 GCF_056859475.1 Halopseudomonas sp. L-58 | reverse complement strand
CTTTTTCTTGTTCTGATGCTCGGCTTGGGCGAAGGTGATCTGCTTCATCGGGTGGCTTGGCTGAGGTAGTGGCAGTGTCTGGTGATTATACTCAGGGCTGCGTAATCAGGCAGAGGGCTGATTTGTGCAGCGTTTCCCTAAGGATTCGCTTGATTATCTCCGTGTCATTTGTAGCGATGGTGTTTACAACCTCATTAGTCTCCGTACTCGCAAGCGTGATGCTCATCCAGCGCTCGCTGCCTTTTTTGTTCAGGCACCAGAGACCTGCTCGTTCTGACTTAAACTCAAAATCTATATTCCCTGCTTTAGCCACCACTATGAGTCTCCACTTCAGGTATTTTTTCAGTTGATGTACCGCCACGCTTGCGTGGTGTCATTGCAAGGCGGCATGAGCAGGATCTTGACTGCGTCGGCTGAAAGCGCGTTGGGAGGCCCGCTAGGCCGCCATCACACCTGCTTGCCTTTCGCCAAGGATTACAAACCGCATGTATTGATAGGCTTTCTGATATGCTCGTTTCGCCATTTCATTAGCTTATACGCTAACGATGTGGCGCGTCAAAGCTGGTTTGATGCTCAATTTTGAGCGTTGCAAAAATGGAGTTCGCAAAGGTTTTAGGGCAGGTACTACGGGATGTGAGGCTCCAGGCGGGATTGACGCGTACTGAGTGCGGCGAGCTACTTCACATTGCAAACCTGAGCAAGGTCGAGAATGGGCAGACCCTCCCACGTATCGATACGCTTGCCGCCCTCTGTAAGCTACTCGGCGTGGCACTCAGCGACGTTTTCACGGTTGTTGAGGCGCGGCTATCTGGCCATAGCGTCGAAGAGCAGATCGTGCTGAGTAACAAACGACTTGGGGAGTTGCTGAGCACTGGACGGTTCGAGCCAATTGCTCAAGTTGATGCGCTTAGGGGGATACGAGGGCAGAAGGCGGATACCACTCGTGAAGCAGTCATGCGCATGCAGCGCGAAGGGCTGCGCAAGGATGAGATTGTTCGAAAGCTGGGTGTGGGGCTTCGGACTGTGCAGAGGTATTGGGCAAAAGATGGCTAAACGGCCTGCTACAGGTGTGCGCCTGGGTACCTACCGGAGCAGAATACCCTGCGAATTAATGCTAATTCCCGAGTGTTTGGGGATTCGGTCAACCATGTCGGTAATGAGCCGAGGGGCCTTCCTGCTGATTTCATTAAGATGGCGGCGACGGAAAGTGTGCGTCAATGGTTCGTACAGGCCTTGATAGAGACGGTGACAGTTCTTCTTACAGCGTCCAGATCTACCTTTACTCTTCTAGGCTACACAGGGGTTCTACCCCGTTACTGCGGACACTTTTGAAAAGAGGCACAATGTGCCAAAGGAGTGTTCATGTCCAAACGCAGAAGATACAGCCCCGAATTCAAGCGCGAAGCCATCGCGCTATCTCGCCAGCCAGGTGCCAATTGCCGCCAGGTGGCCTTAGAGATTGGTATTAATCCCAACCTGCTGTCCCGGTGGGCGCGTGAAGCCGAAGGGGAGCCAAGCAAGGCCTTCAAGGGCTCGGGAACGCCGCGTGACGAAGAGCTTGCGCACTTGAAGCGCGAACTGGCACGGGTAAAAAAGGAACGTGATTTTTTGCGCGAAGCGGCAGTGTTCTTTGCAAAGGAGTCGTCCTGAGGTATCAGGCGATTCAACACTGTCGCAGTCTTTTCCCGATACGTCTTATGTGTCGTTGCCTGAAGGTATCGGCCAGCGGCTATTACGCTTGGGCATCTCGTCCGCAGTCCAGCAGGGCAACAGCGAACGAGAGTCTGTTGCAGCGGATCAGAGAGATTCATGATGACAGTGGCGGAATGCTTGGGTCGCCCCGTATGCACGAAGACTTAGCTGCCGAAGGCGTTGCAGCCAGCCTGAATCGGGTTGCAAGGCTAATGGCTAAGCACGGCATTCAGGGTTGGCCCCGCAGGAAGCGAGGACGCCTTGGACGCGCATCAAATCGGCCACAAGGTATTCAGAATCATCTTGAACGGGATTTCTCCGCACTGGAACCTGATACCAAGTGGGTCACTGACATAACGGAGATCTCCACGCAGGAAGGAAAACTATTTCTCTGCGTGGTCCTGGATTTGTTCAGCAAGCTGATCGTCGGCTGGTCTATGCACCACAGGCAGGATCGGCAGATGGTAATCAGAGCCGTTCAAATGGCTGTCTGGCAACGTCAGGGCAAAACACCGGTGATATTGCATTCAGACCGAGGCAGTCAGTTCACCAGCGGTGATTACCAGCGATACCTAGGCAGTAACGATTTGGTCAGCAGTATGAGCGCGGTTGGCCATTGTGGAGACAACGCCGCCTGTGAGGGGTTCTTCGGAATGCTGAAACGAGAGCGGGTACACCATCGGCGTTACCGTACGCAGGACGAGGCAAGAGCTGACCTATTTGAATACATCGAGCTGTTCCATAATCCCAGGATGCGACGTAGAGTTGCTGCTCAGGATCGAAAACTTACAGCCGTTTTATAACCGTCCGTGGAAACGGGGTAGAACCCGTTCTTTCGCCTGAATCGCAAGCCTCCAGCAGGCTGACGCGACGAGCAAACCCCCACCAGTGGCTACCGGCGCCGACGCTCAGATCCAGCGGCAGGCCGCCGAAGCATCATGTTCATGATGCGAGAGCACGGTATAGAGATTGGGCTATTCAAGGTGCGCAATCTGATGAGTGAAATGAAGCTGGTCAGCAAGCAACCATGTTCCCACGCCTATAAAAAGGAGACGGTCGAGCGACCGGATATCCTGAACGTGTTGAAGAAGGAGTTCACCGTATCGGCGCCGAACGAGGATTGGTACGGTGACATCACGTATGTCTGGGTTCAAGGTCGCTGGTATTACCTGGCTACCGTGATTAATTTTTACGCACGCCTGGTGGTGGGTTGGGCGTTTGCATCGAAGCCGGATGCCGATCTGGTGATCAAGGCTCTGGACATGGCGTACGAACAGCGTGACCGACCCCAGGACGTGCTGTTCATTCGGACCAGGGTACCTATGCCATGACAATGCGCCAATGGAGCGGCTGTTTCGCAGTCTGGAAGCAGAATGGGGCTGACCGTGGGCTACATGAGTGCATCGCGGGCACAGCAGGATATCAGTCGGTTTCTGATGCCAGGGTACAACTTGCAACGGCCATATCAGTTCAACGGTGGACCACCGCCCGCTGTGGCTGGGGGAGAGTTAGAGAGTACTTGCTCTTCCGGGTACGCGGATTAAATGGTTGATCTTACCTTTGCATGAGAGAGAGAGTGAAGCAAGCCGATATTTTATCGGATTATCTGGTTAGTGCTCCAACCTCCTGCTGATGCACACTTCCTTCGCTAATTCCAGCAAGAACCCCACAAACCTCAATTTCCCGATCATCGTTGCAGCTCGCTCTTAATGAAACGAGTTGTTTCTCAAGCGCTTGCAGACCGGTTATCTGTGACCGCACTTGAGAGATGTGATCATCGAGCAAGGCGTTGACGGCGGTGCAAGGCTGATGAGGCTCGTCTTGATAGCTCTGTAGTTCGTGAATCTCAGCCAGTGACAGGTCTAGGATTCTGCAGCGACGGATGAAGGCAAGCCGCTCACTATGCTTCTCGGTATAGACACGATAACCGTTGTTCTGCCGATCAGGCGGCGGCAACAAGCCCTGCTGTTCATAGAAGCGGATCGTCTGCGTTTCGACCCCTACCAGCTGCGCCAACTGACCAATACGCATCAGCCTTCTCCCCTGTTGACCTTGTAGTGGCTTTATGGTTTTAAATGGTACCACAACATTTGTCAAGTGGAATAGTAGCATGAGAAAATCCTGTGGTAGCGCCTGTGACGGTGACGCAACGTCCGCAGTGGATAGCAATATGCATGCCTCCTCCGAAGCGTCAGGGAACTGGGTCAGCGTTTATGCCGTGCCGAAGATGGACTGCCCATCAGAAGAGCGAATGATTCGCCTGGCCCTGGACGGCTTTGAGGAGATTCGGGCGCTGTCCTTCGACTTGTCGAACCGCCGGCTCAAGGTCGTGCATGACGGCGAAGTCGAGCCCATCACCTCGAAACTGAAGACCTTGAGGCTAGGAGCCTCGCTTCAGGAAACCGTCGCTGCAAATCCGGAGACCATCAAGGCCGCTGAGTTCTCGCCAGCTTCTGCTAAGCAAGAATCCAGGACCCTGCGTTGGTTGCTCGGCATCAATGCACTTCTGTTCGGGGTGGAAATGACTGCCGGTCTAATCGCCCAGTCCACCGGGCTGATTGGAGAATCCCTGGACAATTTTGCAGATGCAGCCGTCTATGGCCTTGCCCTTTATGCGGTCGGGCATAGCGTAAAAATGCAGGTACGCGCCGCGCATCTAGCAGGCTGGCTGCAGCTAATTCTGGCTATAGGCGTACTTGTGGAGGTGGTGAGACGCTTTGTATTCGGTAGTGAGCCTGAATCGCTGGTGATGATGGCTATCGCATTTGTCGCATTGATTGCCAATACCAGTTGTTTGCTGCTCATATCCAAGCACCGTGAGGGCGGGGCGCACATGAAGGCAAGCTGGATATTCTCGGCCAATGACGTAGTGATCAACCTGGGGGTTATCATTGCCGGAGCTTTGGTTGCCTGGACAGGATCCAATTATCCGGATCTGATTATCGGCACAGTCTCGGGGGTCATTGTACTTAACGGTGCCAGGCGCATTCTGGCGTTGAAGTAATGCCCATCATTGGCAAAACTCTCGCCGTATGCCCTGTTGCCCATATCAAGCCTGCTGGCAGCGTCTGATCAGGCTGTAAAGTGGCTGGTGCAGCAATCAATGGTCTAGGGCGAATCTGTTTAAGTGATCCTGCTCTTTAACTGGGTGCATCTATGGAGCACCCGTGCCGCATTCAGTCTTTTTGCGCATGGTGGGGGCTGGCAGCGCTACTTTTTTAAAAATCGTCATAAAAGAGAATTCATTGCATACCGTCTTATCCTCGGTGGCACCATGGGCAATCTGACATGCTTTCCGAGTTGCCCAGTGTCGTACTTTTCTTCCAGTCGACAGCCTTAGAGGACACCGCGGGAGACCTCCTGACAGGGCTGATCGCAGCCTACTGCTTATACGGGTGATAGATGTCATTCCACGGCTTCGGAAGGAAAAGCAGACCATGTAAGCCTTGAACCACTTGGTCACCTCAGTGGGACTGTCAGATTTTTTGTGTTCGGGCTGTTAATGGCCTGCCATCAGGTAGGCCCTCACTTACCAGGTTGGCTTGGTGAAACGATCTTCGTACAGGATCACGAACTGAGTCATAGCGGTTTCCAGTCATGCGCCGCACTACCCCAGTTGGCAGTGATATTACGTAGCGCCAACCAGAATACCTTTCGTATGGCAGGCGGGAAGACAAGGAACGGAATGAACCTATCCCATCCACGCCGCCATTGTCTTGCTGGCTGAATACGAAGCAGCAGCTCCCAGCTTGCGGCGCACCGAGTCGAGTCCAGAAACATTCACTTTGCCACCCTGGTGAGCCCGAGGAATGGGGTGATGGGATTGAATTGAGCGGAGCAAGAAAGCATGAGCCACAGGATTGATCTTGATTTCGGAGGCGAGAGCATTGGGTGATAAGTGCGCGCTACTCTTCGACCTATCCACGGGAATGCGCTACAAGACTCTTGTAACGAGGGTGATGGCTTTGCTTGCCGGAGGCGCCATGCCGCTTGAACCGCCCCGGGTTTCGCGGAGGCTGTTTGGTTTAAGTCAAGCCGCCACCTTGGAAGCCTGACTGGCTAGTTGCCGATAGTAGTTTGCCTCAGCCTCTGCCGGCGGTATATATCCGATGGGTTCGAGCAGTCGCTGGT